>DOWN01000091.1:2472-2815 GCA_003519545.1 Bacteroidota bacterium | reverse complement strand
CGTCTTGTCATCCTGAACCCGATGTTTTTTATCGGGTGAAGGATCTCTATTTTAATCGTGTGAGATTCTTCTCCCGACACGTCGGGATCAGAATGACAAAAGATGGTTAATGATGAAATCCATTTTTACTATTCTCTAATATTTTTTCTTTTCCGTTTATTTTAATACTCTTTCCATTTCCATTTCCATTAATCATAAATTCTGTATTAATACCATTTAATTTTTTCTCATCGTTGTTGTTTGAATTAGATTCTGCATTTGAATTAGTTTTCAAATTATTATTTGATTCATTTTTTATTTTGATATCAAAAAGTTCAGGGAAATGTTTTTCGAATTCAGATTT
>DOWN01000091.1:0-2430 GCA_003519545.1 Bacteroidota bacterium | reverse complement strand
CTAAGTTAGGATTAATAATTTCTTTTGTGTATTCGAAATTATGAGGTGAATTTGATTTTGTAGGAGCGAACAGAAAATCATTTTGATAAATAAAATTCTCAATTAGCGAAAGGTATTTAAATTTAAATTTGAGTAATGTATCTGTTTTGACATCGCTTAGGTTTCGGTTTGCGAGAGTGGAATCAATAGAATCACAAAAATTTTTAAGAGATTTAAGTCTTTCTTTGAAAGTAAAATTGAGTTCTTCTTTAACAAACTCAGTGTAGGTTTGGTGATAAAGTTTTATGAAAGGGGAGAGTGAGATGTTCCATTGCAAAAGAGTTTGTTTGCTGACATTTAGGATTTTGGAAATTTTCTGGAAAGATAATCCGGAAGCACGAAGCAGGATGAATTTCTTTTTGGTAGATTCGGTGTGCATATTTTTTGATTTTAGCGGTTAATGAAAGAGTTGATTTGAATTGTCTGTAAGGAAACAGACAGTGGTAATATAATATGAATGAAATTAAAATACCATATAATTATATGGCAATATTATGAATAAATATAAACTTTAAAACAATACATCTATGCTATTATGTCTCGTTCCACCTAAACTTCCTAATTGACAATGCGGACTTGCTCTGATACCAATTCACGCCTTTGTCATTGAGGACATAGCTTATCCCGACTTGTAGGGAACTCGCAATCTCATTAAATCAAAATTTATATAATTCGAAAATTTCGTGTAAATCCGTAGTGATTCAAAATTTAATTTTACCCGCAATCATAAAAATCAGGTTTCATTGAAACTTATTTCATAATAAACTAATTTAAAATATATGAAAAGCCGATATTCAATATTGAAAAAATTACTTCTTATTATTCCGGTATTCCTATTAAACTTTACAAACGTAAATGCTAAATTTATTCACATCAAAAATCAAATAGGTGAATTTCCAGACAATGGCATTAATAAAAAAATATACATATCTTTTTATTTCAATTTAAATGACTCGACGATTAAAAATTTTACTAACGAATTAAACAATATACAGGGAGTATTAACGATTGCATACGATAGACCTGCTATCAAAGAAGAATTTAATGCTTTAGTTGACAAAGAATATTATTACCTTCGATTCAACTACATAAAAAAAGTAATTGGTGCAGGTGCATTAAATTGTTATCTGAATGGAGATTTCAGACTGTGTGCAAAACTTGTTTTAAAATGGCATAAAATTTCTAAATATCCGGCTTTAGTCAATTACATTAATAAAGTTTGTAATGAATTAAATTATGGTTAAAATTTTAAAAATATTAATTGTTTTAGTTTTGTTTATAAGTTTTGTGCCAAAAGTATATGCAGAACGACAAAGGGTAACAAAATTTATAGCTGAAATAAAAGATGAAGGAATATACAAGAAAGTTTATTTTGTATATGATTGCGAAAAAACATCTTCAATTTACAACGAACCGAATTTGTATAATGCGACAATAGAAATAGTTTACGAAAAAGCTATCAGCCCTGTAGGAACACATAACTTTTATATAGGCTTGAATTATTATTTAGAATTAAATTGTGATACCAAAAAGTTTAATGTTTCCGCCGAAAACATCATATATAGAGATGGTGGAGTGGGGTGTAGTAAATTAAGTTCAAAACCTACAGACTTCTCATATTTTCCATTCCTAAGCAAATATCTGTATGATGCATGCAAAGACAATTCAGGAAATGTCGCACCTCCTCCTGATTAAAACTAAAATTTATTCTACAAGTGAACATCATATCAAAACTGTTTTATTAATTCAGAACACACTTCAAATTTTTCATTTTTTCTTTTTAGTTTTATAATTTACTTTTCCTTCGCTACCAATTTCAGACTCAAGACTTTCTGCAAGTAACATCTTGATAAATGATTGATATGGCACATCCATTGAGTTAGCCCTTTGCTTTAATTGATTCAGCATTGTAAGAGGCAATCTCAGAGAGATAGTCTCGGTAGAATATTTTAAATTAGGAAAACTTAATTTTTTTGCATTTTTGAAATCAAAAAAATCAGAAGTTTTATTTTCATCCCAAAATTTTCCTTCCGCATTTTCATTTTTGAAATGTGGAATTTTTTTATTTAGTGTTTTCATATTGATTAACTCCTTTGTCCTTGCCGGATTTTGAACTACATAAATTAATAATTACATCCTAAAAATTTTCATACTGGTAAAACCGATAACCATAATTTGAAAATTCATAATTTTGTTTAATAAATAATTCCTAAATTTAAAACATTTGTTTAAATGTTACATATATTATCTTCCTATCAATGTTCGCCAAGAATATTTCATAAGGGATTTTTAAAATATCATTATTTAAAATTATCATATTCATTTATTTCCTTTTTACTTGCAGGTCTTACAGAAATTATTCTTATTTTATTTTTTCTTATTGTAAAAACA
>DOWN01000335.1 GCA_003519545.1 Bacteroidota bacterium | reverse complement strand
AACAACTCTGAATGAAATCAATAACGATCTGGTTTATTATGCGGAACTTGAAGAAGTTAAATCTCAAAAATATAAAATTTCAGTTTCAGATTATCCCGTAGTAAAAAAATTATTCGTTACAATTAAATATCCTGAATTATATAATTTACCTGATAAGAAACTTTCTGAAAACGAAGGTAATGTGAATATTCCCGAAGGAAGCAGTCTTTATTTTTATATCGAATCGAATAAAAATCTTAAAGACGCAGGAATAAATTTTAATAATAATTATTATTCCTTTGAAATAAATTCAAACACCGCCACAGGTCAGTTAAAACCTGATGTAAGCGGAAAATATACTTTCAAACTGACAGATGTGGACGGTTCTCAGGGTAAAAATTACAATGAATATGATATTTCGGTTTCAGAAAATAAACCACCCGTTGTAATTATCACTCAACCACAGGAATCTAATTACAGTTTGAAAAACGAAAATGATATTCTGCTCAGGGCGAGAATAAGTGATGACTTGGGATTTATGAATTTGAAATTAAACTACAGATTAGTTTCGGGAAACTCATCGGCATCCGCAAAATTTAATTCAATAAATATTCCGGTAATTAATCTTAACGCTACATCAGTTGAAGTGCCTTACCTGTGGGATTTAAGAAATATTAAACCGGGTAAAAATCAAAAGATTGAATATTACTTTGAAGTAACAGATAACTCAGGAAAAACAGGCAAAAGCGAAATTAAATCGTTAAGTTATTTCTCTGCTGCCGAATTACTCAAAGCAACTGAAAAATTAACAAAAGAATTAAAAGCAGATTTAAAATCAATTTTTGAAAATGTTCAGAATTTATCACAGCAATCTCTTCAATCAAAAAACTATAATAAAACAAACGAAGAACTTGGACTGAATGATCCGAACAAACAAAATGAGATTAAAGATAAAGTTGAAAATCTTCAGCAGACATTGAATGAAACGCAGAATAAAATTGAACAGTCACTCGATGAAATGAAAAAGAATAATATGCTAAACGATCAGACTCTTGAACAGTATATGAAAATGCAGGAATTGTTTAATAAAATAAATACACCCGAACTTCAAGAGATGCTGAAAAAAATTCAGGATGCTCTTAAGAAAAAAAATCCGGATGAATTAAGAGATGCAATGAAAAATTTTAATTTTGATGAAGAAATGTTTAAGAAAAATATGGAGAAGATACTGGACATTATGAAAAAAATTGAAAATCTGCAAAAGATAGGTGAACTAACTCAGAAACTTGACGAAATTAAAAACAGGCAGGAAGAACTTAAAAAAGAAACTGAACAGTCAAACAGTAACGACAACAATAAACTTTCTGAATTATCTGAAAAACAAAAAGATATAAAACAAAATACGGATAATTTTAAAAATGACTTGCAGGATCTTATTGATAAAATGAATGAGATGAAACAAAAAGGTGACGACGATATGGATCCTCAAAAGTTTAAAGATTTATTGAATAAGATGAACAATAAAAAAACAAGCGATAAAATGAATAAATCTTCCGAGCAGATGAAATCAGATAAAGAACAGTCAGAGCAAACTCAGGAAGACATTATGAATGACCTGAATGAAATGAATGAAGATATGCAGAACGCTTTAGAAAATATGCTTAATAGTCAGAATCAAATGAATAAGATGATGGATAAACTAAAAGATATAAAAAGCAATCTTGAAAATTTAAGTAAAAAACAAAATGATTTAATTGATAAAACAAAACAATTGACTCCTGAGGATAAAAATAATTTTTCCAAAAACAAACAGGAACAAAACAATTTACAACAGGACTTGTCAAAAAATATTGATGACCTGATGAATATGTCAAAAGAAGGAATGAACATCACTCCCGAACTTGGTAAAGAATTGGGTAATTCATATAACAAAATGGAAAACTCAAAACAAAATCTTGATAAGAGTAATAAACAGGATGCTTTAGGCAATCAAGGAAAAGCAAAAGAATCTCTTGATAAATCAGCAAATATGTTAAGCGATATGATTTCCAAAATGGAACAGGAAGGGAAAAGTGGCAAATCAGGAAAAGGAAATATGGAACAGCTAATGGAGCAACTCGCAAATATGATTGCACAGCAACAGGGACTTGCCGGTCAGATGGGACAGTTCGGCCAGCAACAGAAACAGGGAGAAAACGGAAAAGAAGGTAAAGACGGAACGGGTAAAGACGGAAATATGAGTCAGGAACAAAAAGATCAAGTTGATAAATTAAGAATGGAGCAACAGCAACTCGCAAAATCACTCGAACAATTATCAAAAGAGTTTGAAGAAGAACAAAAAAAGACCGGTGAAAAACTACTTGGAAATCTTGATGAAATAAAAAAACAAATGGAAGAAGTTGTAAAACAGATGGGCGACTATAAAATTGATGATAAGTTGATTGAAAAACAAAATAAGATTTTATCAAGAATGCTTGATGCACAACTTTCGCAGCGAGAAAAAGATTTTGAACAAAAAAGAGAATCAAAACCGGGTGAAAATATAACAAGAAATTCTCCACCCGAAATAGTCTTAAGCGGGCCAAATTCATTCAATGCTCTGAAAGAAGAATTTTTAAAACTTCAGAAATCAGGGTTCAATGAGGATTATGAAATTTTAATAGCGAAATATCTTACTCTTTTGAGGCAATCCGGTAATATTTCTAATTGATTTCTGTTGTTTATTGCAAATTGAAACATTTATTTTTATTTTAAGTTTAATCTAAGAGTGAATGAAATACCGGCTATTTTCCGGTATTTCAAAAACTTAAAAAATGAAAACAAAATTAACAATATTAGTCTTATTTATTTTCGCAGTATCCGGCATTTCACTGTCTCAGACTATTTACAATTTTTCTGACGGATTAGCACAGGGTAAATCTCAGAACAAAAAAATTATTATCGAAATTTATGTTGACGGAAACACTTGGGTTGATAAAATGAATGATACTTATAAAAATCAGGATGTAACGGCATTAATGAATTCCAATTTTATATTTGTGAGACTGAATGGAAATTCAAACGATAAATATAATTATAACGGTAAAGATATGACTTGTTCAGAAATTTCAAAACTGTTCGAGACGATGAGTTATCCGACACATGTATTTTTAAATCCTGACGGAACAGTAATTTCCTTTATGTATAACGGTAATAAATCTGTAAGTGTACCGGGATATATAGATGCTGAAGATTTTAAAAATGTTTTGGAATATTTCCGTGATGGAAAATATTCTTCAGTTGACCTTTCTACAATTTTGTAATCCGAACGGATGCCGTAAATAACTTTACGGCATCTTTCCTATTTTATTCTCTTTTAATTTCTTAATCAATTTTTGTTTTACATATACCGGAATAAAATCATCTATCTTTCCGTTTAATGACGCTAGTTCTCTAACAATAGAAGAATTCAAATATGTATATTTTTCATTCGGCATTAAAAATATTGTAGTTAGATCTGATGCAAGTTTTCTGTTTATTAGAGACATTTGAAATTCATATTCAAAATCTGAAACGGCTCTAAGTCCTCTTATCAATACTTTCGCATTTTTCTTTTTTGCATAATTCACAATCAATCCTTCAAAATAATCAACACTGACATTTTTAAATGATTTGAGTGATTTTTTTAACATATCAATCCTCTCATCTTTTGTGAACAAAGGTTTTTTATTCGAATTGATTGCAATAGTTACAATTACTTTGTCAAATAGTCCTGAAGCACGTTTTATTATATCAATATGTCCGTTTGTTACCGGATCAAATGTTCCGGGATAAATTGCTGTTATCTTTTTCATTTTGAAAAATTAAAAATTGTAAATTTGGAAATTCCCAACTTTTTTTCTGTATCTATATATTCAGAAAATCTTTCTGGCAAAATTTTTTTATACTCGTGTTCAAGTATAAATAAACATTTAAAATTCATTACTGATTGAATAAGTTCTTCATAATTATTATAACTGTAGGGTGGATCGGCAAAAATTAAATCAAATTTAACTTCCAGATTTTTTTTTATAAAACTTAAAACGTCTTCTGATTTAATAACCACACCTGAACTTATCCCCAGCATTTCAATGTTTTTTTTTACGTTATCCGTTTTTTTATCAACAAAAAAAATCTCTGCCGAACCTCTCGATAAACACTCCAATCCTAAACTTCCCGACCCGCAGAATAAATCCCCGACAACTAAATTTTCAAAATCAATTTTATTTGAAAGTATATTAAATAAAGTTTCCTTCGCTCGGTCTGTAGTCGGTCTTACATCTCCTTTAGAAGGTGATTTCAAAACTCTTCTTCCGTAGATACCGGAAATTATTCTCATTTAAATTACTGCCCCTGCAAGTGAAATAAATTTATATCCGTATTTATTAATTAAATCTGTATTTGAAAATGTATTGGAGAGTTTGAGTGTTTCATCAAAATTTAAAAGATTCACATTCAAATCAGGGTAATAACTTTTTATTTCATTTACTACATATTCAGAATATTCTTCACCCGTTATATAAATATTTTTTACTTCCGGAAAATATTTATTTATGTTTAAGAGTTTTATATTGGTTTCAAGTTCAATATCAAAATTATTTTCTTTGAAATAAAGATATTCATAACAGAGAATATCGTTGTTATTACAAATAATATAATCAATCCGGTTTTTATAACAGTTTAAAATTAAATATCTTCCCGAAGAATTTTTTACTTTAACGACATTGAAAGATGAAAACAAATCTATATCAAGTCTTTCAGTTTTAAAATTACATTTATTTATTATATCATTTATGAATTTAACTGTGTTCGACTTAACTGCAAATGTCAGGAGTTTAAATTCAGAAAACGGATTTTCCTGTGTTAATACTTTGTGATAATTGATTATATAATTTTTATATGTATCTGGATAAAAATTTGATAAATCCCATACTATATATGACTTAACTGAATCAGGTTCAA
>DOWN01000170.1:4077-4853 GCA_003519545.1 Bacteroidota bacterium | reverse complement strand
TCGTGGGCTCGGAGATGTGTATAAGAGACAGACATTGTTATAACTAAACTGATAATAATAATAATAATTTTTAATATTATTCTAGAAAATCTCATTTTCATTTTTTATACCATCCTTTCTCAATCATTCTAACTGCATATGGTATTTCACCATAGTTTGGTGCAGGTCCGAATGATTTTCCAGTTAAAATTATATCAATTGCATTGATAATATTAAAATTACCAGTGTGAAGTGCACCGGCTAACTTTAAAAATGTAGTATATTCAATATTTTTACCTAAAAAAGTACCTTTTGATGCATTTAATCCAGCTAAATAATTCCCCGCCGATCTTGCACTATAATATTTACCTTTAAAAGTTTTTCCTGTCATTTCACCATTGGGTGAATACCAGGAGTCAGTTTTAATATCAAACATTTCATTACTAAGGGAATTTAATGCAATTTCTATTAAATTCATATCTAACGATTGTATATTTAGCTCATATATAATTAAATCCCATGATTTATCAAACATAATTGTTCCACTCGCTTCTCCATTATCTTGCTTAATAAACTCATCCCAAAATTCTGTTTGTCCCATAATCTCACCACCTTTAAATGGACCTTGATAATCTTTACCTACATCGTGTCTATAAACATTTAAATCATCATCATCATAAACTGCGATTACATTACCATCTCTGTCAGTATGAGTTGATCTCCCATCCGGATCTATATAGTAAAGCGGATTCCCCAGCACATAATTATACGGACTGAAGTTGTAATGTTTTTCAAAG
>DOWN01000170.1:3716-3990 GCA_003519545.1 Bacteroidota bacterium | reverse complement strand
ATGTTTTTCAAAGAGCGGATCAATACTTCCCCATCTGCCTATTCGGGAATCATAATATCTCGCACCGAAATAATCATATTCTGTTTCATTATCTCTCTGTTTGCCTGTGAATTTATATGTAGTGTTTTCCTGATTATAAACTCTCTCCTGTAATAAATATCCCCACGGGTCATAATCCTGTGCCGAGAGAACTTCGTTATCATCATCAACAACTGCCCTTATACTACCTAAATGATCTTTTAAATAATATTGTATATCATTATTAGAAGTTATC
>DOWN01000170.1:349-3588 GCA_003519545.1 Bacteroidota bacterium | reverse complement strand
TATATCATTATTAGAAGTTATCTTTGCGACATTCTCACTTCCTGCCCAGACATTATAATAATCCAAATCATAAGAATTATACACCGCAAATTCAAGTCCGTCCGCACCTCTGATGTAAAATTCGTCTCTGACAAGATCCCATCCCGATGGTGGTTTATCAAGCTCACCTCCCGGAAACTCCGGATCAGGATCTGAAGTATTGTAAATTACTTTCCTTGTGCGATTACCTTCTTCATCAAAGCGATATAATGTAACCTGATTCGCCGGTGGAAACTGAGTTAATACCTTCGTAACCTGTGTTATTAAATTACGATGATCATACTTAATATTTAGATTTCCAGCTAAGTAATCATTCTTAAGATTACCGTTTCCGTCATACTCAAACTGTGTTCCCGTGCCAGTAACCCTCTGAAGTTTATTCGTTCCTGAATTATACACATATGCAAAATTATCAAGCACTCCTCCAAAACTTGAATACCTTGCCATACTCGTAAAATTCCCGTCATAGTCATACCGGTTTGTTACATCAAACCTTGTTCCGTCATAAAAATCTGCATTTAATAATCGGTTACTCTTATCATAAGTATAGTTAAACTCAAGAACTTCATTGTTCGACATATTATTTTTATAACTGCCGTCTAAAATCTGATTTGAGATATTACTGTTCGGCTGATACGAAAGTTTATAATTAAATATTTCAGCATTCTTCTCTGAAAATTCTGTGATTCTGTTTCTGGTATCATAAACGAAATCATACAAAATCGGAGTATTAGTGTTTATATCCTGCCGGCTGATTAAAGAATTTTGATTATATCCGTAACCTGTTATTTTATCCCAGTTTGTCGGAGCGTCCCATTCGTTAGTATCAGGTGCGGTAGCAGGTGACCATAAATCAACGCTTTGCAATCTTCCTGCTGAATCAAGCATCTGTCGAAACATCCTGAAATCATTTTCACCCGTTTGATATTTTACATAAGCAAGCTGGTTAGAGGAATTATATATGTAATCAAAGACCTTAGTGGAATAACCGGAAATTAAATTCCACATTCTTATAACTCTGCCTCTTGCGTCGTAGCGGTAATATTTAAAACTCCATGTATCGTTCAGTAAAGTTCTGTATGCAGTTGCAACAAGATTGCCTTTAGTATTATTCAGAACATCATAATAATCCGAAGGAACATTACTGAACAAACTCACACCTGCATTTGACAAAGTATCATAAACATTTACTGTAAGTAAGAAATCTTCAACATTACTTTCAGTTGCTATATCAATCTGCTCACCTGTTAAATCATCAAAATCGGTCGGTGGAGAATCTCCTTCGCGGGGAGTTAAATAACCTACGGTTCGGACTCTTTCAATACCGTCATAAGTATAAAATGTATATGTATTTCTTCCGATATTATTTTGTACCTGATCTTGTGTATATGTCAGATTATCAGATTTATCGTATTTGTATTTTTTTATCCCTGCATCAACGGTTGTTTCGGAATATTTTCTGCTGTATCCGTCATAAGAATATGAAATAATTTTATTTGCAGGTGTTCTGACCTGAGTTACTCTGTAAAGAGCGTCATAGTTGTAATCAGTAACAAGATTATTTACTATCGGAGTAGAAGGGTCAGGGTCTTCTGCCTGAGAAATTTCTCTTCTTAAATTTCCAACGGCATCATAAATCTTTGTGAATATCCTGTCAGTTTCATCTTTATAAATTTTAATTGAAACTAAGCCTGATATAGTTCCAAATGAATAATTATAAGAATTTTGATGATAAACTGAGTCATAAGAAATGGAATTATCAGCGTTTTGAGTTTCTTTTTGGTTTTTAAATCTGTCATAAGAAAATTTTGTAGTATTATTTAATCCATCAATAGATTCAGCGTTCAAATCTAAAAAATTATATTTTGTTTCTGTACTGTCATATTTAAATTTCCCTTTATATTTTCTGGTTTTCTTGATTTTATAAAATCCATCAAAAAGATAATCATTCCGTACCATTTGGTCACCGGCGAGTTTGCTGTAAACTTCAGTTCTGTTATTAATATCATCATAAATATATCTTATAGATGCATTTTTGTAATTTCTGATTATTGTAGTGTCAATTATAAATTTAGTTCCCTGGATTCTGATTTTAGGAGCGTATTTAAGCTTCCAACTACTAAAATCAATTTGACCGAGATAATAATATTTAACACATCTTGTAAAATCCATTATTGCATTTCTTCTATAACTGGTAACTTCAGTGTCTAAATCAAATAAAATGCCTTGCATTGGTGAGACAGAAATTTGAGATTTAACTGCATTAGTAATATTGACAGTATTGTAAAAATTTTGGTAAAAGTATAATGCACCGTTGCAATTTGTTATTGGCTCTGAATTAGTATTAATTTGATTAATTATTTCAACTCCATTTCCTAATGTATATTGTCCGGTATTTGGATTTACAGCGTTAAGAGTCTTTACGACTATTTTATAATCTTCAGGATTCATAGTCGATGTAAATCGCGAAGGATAAAAATCTAAAAAAGCATTATCTATATTATCAAAATTTTGTAAACTGTTTTCATCAATGGAAAATAAAGGAAGAATATTTTTCCTATTTGGATCATGATCAGGGTCAACCGGGTCATAGTCTATATACATATACATTAAAGAATCATAAGGTCCATTATCTACAGGTGGATTGCCTGTAATAAACCAATTATAATTTTGAGGAAAATTAAAATAATGTCCTACTCCTGCGCTGTAAATCACCGTATCTTCCGGATAAAATGTTGTGTCAATGAAAATTTCTACTGTGTAGGAAGTATCAGAAAAATTAAAATCATAAGGAAGCATAACTTTAGTTATTCTTCCAATTTTGTCATAATTAAATGTGCTTGCATATCTTTGAGATTGAAAAGATGTTAAAACATTTCCTGATGGATCAAAAGTATTGTAATCTGACAATTTATAATTTGAAGTCGGATAATTGTAAATTATAACCGGTTTTCTAGAATCTTCCCAAACTTGTAATGTATCATCAAGATTTGTATTATCCAAAACTTTAAAATATTTTATTCTTGGTCGAATTACATCTTCAGAGGATGGTGGATTGTCACTCACAATCGGGTGATAATAGTAATTTGTAATTCTTCCATCCGGATCGATAATTGATTTTAATTTTCCTTCATTACTCGGTTTAGAATTATCAATTGGGTATAAATATCTACCAAGTGTATCGTTTTTAAAATATAAAT
>DOWN01000170.1:0-240 GCA_003519545.1 Bacteroidota bacterium | reverse complement strand
TCGTTTTTAAAATATAAATATTTTGTTGCTCTAAATAATGAAAAATTTGAATTATCAAATTCCTTACTTAAATATAATTGACCAATATAACCCGTATCTATATTTTCAAAATAATACTCGTTCAAAGATTTAGAAATTAAAGTATTAGATGAGTTGTATTTATTAACTTCTGCAATGTCTCCAAATTTATAATAAATTGTAGTATCATAATATTGATTCGTCAGACTGTTATTCGCCCAA
>DOWN01000122.1 GCA_003519545.1 Bacteroidota bacterium | reverse complement strand
AAGAGGACCTGCAGCATCAACATTTCCTGATTCAATCAGAGTAATGTATTCAGCAAATGATTCAGTCCCTGAAGGAACATGGACAGAATTAGGCAGATTCAAAGTTAACACAGCAGGTGCATGGGAGCGTAGAGGTTACAGAGCTCCGACAGCATCAGCAAACGGAAGATTTGCAATCAGATATAATGTAGTTAATGGTGGTCCAAACGGAACTAACAGTGATTTCATCGGTGTTGATATGATTACTGTTGAAAGAACAGCTGCTCCTCCTCCTCCATCTTCATGGTTCAACCAAACATCAGGTACAACAAATCCTTTATATACAGTTTCAGCAGCAACAAATGAAATCGTTTGGGCTGCAGGAGGTTCTGCATCTGCTCCTACTGTAATTAGAACAACTAACGGTGGTACTTGGACAAATGCTACAGGTACAGGTATCGGTGCTCATCCAATCTATAACATTTGGGCAATTGATGCTAACACTGCTTTAGCAACAGGTTCTTCTGCTACAGGAACATTCGTTTACAGAACAGTAAACGGTGGTTCAACTTGGACTCAGGTGTTCTCACAAACAGGTGGATTTATCAATGTTATCTTAATGTCTGATGCTAACAACGGTTGGATGCAAGGTGATCCTATCGCTGCAAGATGGTCTTTATGGAGAACTACAAACGGTGGTGCTACATGGGATTCAACAGGCCAGTTCTTGCCACAAGCAGGTTCTGAAGCAGGATGGAATAACTCAGCTATGATGATCGGAACAAACATTTGGTTCGGTACTAATAACTCAAAAATTTATTATTCTTCAAATAACGGTACAAGCTGGACTTCACAAGCTTTAGGTGAATTAAACTCTTATGCTGTTTGGTTTAATAATTCTTCAGTTGGTTTAGCAGGTGGTACAAATATGAGAGTCACTACAAACGGTGGTTCTACATGGGGTGCTAATACTTATCCTGGAACAGGTAACGTGAGCGGTATCACCGGTTTAGGTAACGACTGGTGGGGTTTAAGAACTACTACTGCTATCTATTATACTTCAAACAATGGTACTTCATGGGCTCAACAACATACCGGAACAGGTGCTTTCAATCATATAGTTAAAGCAAGAAACGGCTTTATGTTATATGCTGTAGGTGCTACAGGTGCTGTATCAAAATATGGTCCTACTACAGGTATCACACCAATTAATACAACTGCTCCTTCTGAATATAAATTGGCTCAAAACTATCCAAATCCATTTAACCCAACAACAAAAATAAACTTCTCAATTCCACAAGCAGGATTTACTACTTTGAAAGTTTATGATGTTCTTGGTAAAGAAGTTGCAACTCTTGTAAGTAATCAATTGGCTGCAGGAACTTATGCTTATGAGTTCAATGCAACAAACTTAACAAGTGGTGTATATTTCTATTCAATTCAGTCAAATGGATTTGCTGAAACGAAAAGAATGATGCTTATTAAATAAGTATAAATCTATAATTTATAGTATTTTATGAAAAGCCGGTTTCGAAAGAAATCGGCTTTTTTTATTGATACTACATTTATTATTCGGTATCTTGTTTCTCTAATCTTAAATTAAATATTCATGAGAGAAAAAAATTACATTTTACCGGTATTATTAATCTTAATAACCGGCTTCTATCTCGGATTTAATGTTTCCGATCCATTCGGTAGCAGAAATCCACAAACACAAACTGATTCCCCGAATCCATCAGTTATCAATCCTGATTTGGATAATGCAGGAACTGTAGTTTATGTTGACAGTTTAAACGGTAATAACGATACTACCGCATTAAAAACAAGAGGATACAAAGTTTATTACAGAGGTGGTGGTCCTCAGGGAACAACAGCAACATGGTTCCAGGGAAACAGCACAGTATTCAATGCATTTAATGGACCTGCAACAGGTTATGTAGCAGCAAACTACAACGTAGTAACAAATGCAAATAATATAGACAGTTGGTTAGTATTACCAAGATTAACAGGTGGTACACAAGCAGGTGATTCATTATACTTCTATTCAAGAGGACCTGCAGCATCAACATTCCCTGATTCAATCAGAGTAATGTATTCAGCAAATGATTCAGTGCCTGAAGGAACATGGACAGAATTAGGCAGATTCAAAGTTAACACAGCAGGTGCATGGGAGCGTAGAGGATACAGAGCTCCGACAGCATCAGCAAACGGAAGATTTGCAATCAGATATAACGTAGTGAATGGTGGTCCTAACGGAGTAAACAGTGATTTCATCGGTGTTGATATGATTACTGTTGAAAGTGCAGGAGCTCCTCCTGTTGCCGGTGATTCAACTTTAGTAATCTTGAATGACAGTGTATTGGCAGCAAGTAATGCGATAAGAAAAGCAGACAGAGACACCTTGATGAAATATCTTCCTATGTTAGTAGGTAAATATAGAGTAATCACAAAAGACTCAAATACAGTATTACCATCATTAACAAACTACAGCACAATCATTTTACAAGAGACAGCATTTGATGCAGCTTTAGTAAGAGGATTATCCGTAGGACAAAGAACAGCAATAAAAACATGGTTAGCAACCGGAACAGCAATGGCAAAGAAATCATTGTTGTTAATCGGTGGTGACATGGGTTATAACTATGACAGAACAGGTTCACCGTTCCTTGATACAGTAATGACAAGATCATTCGGTGGTTATCAGTATTTATCAGATAACGCTGGTGGTACAGGCTTTAATGCAGTAATCAATATTTCATCAGGAGATTCAGATGGATTATCAACAACTCCTCCTGGAGGTTCATACTGGCCTGATGGAAGCCGTCCTGTAAGTGGTGGTGTTGCATGGAACAGATATCAAGGCAGAGGAACTGCAGATTCATTAGCAGGTATCTCAAAAGTTGGTCCAACATCAGTAGTAGTAACTATGTTCCAGGATCCAAGATATTATGTAGGATCAGGTGGCGTAGGTGGTACAGACTTTGGATTCAAGAGAGTATTAAAAGGAGCTTTAGCATTTATAAAATCTAACAATGGTACACCAACCGGCGTAACTCCAACAAGTTCAATTGCAGATAAATATACATTATCACAGAACTATCCAAATCCATTCAACCCGACAACAAAAATAAACTTCTCATTACCAAAGAGTGGCAACACTACTTTGAAAGTTTATGATATGTTAGGTAAAGAAGTAATGACATTAGTAAATGATTTCAAAACAGCAGGAAGTTATGTAGTAGAATTTAATGCATCAACATTATCTTCAGGTACATATTTCTACAGACTTGAATCAAACGGATTTGTTGATACAAAGAAAATGTTATTAATTAAATAATTTATTTCTTAATTAACATTAGTATTTAAAAAAGGGGCTTTAAAGCCCCTTTTTTTTTATGTATTTTTGAAGTTTATAATCTAAATTCTTATGCCAAAACTCACAATAGAAAATTTAATTTCTCAAAATAAAATTAAAGGGAAAAAAGTTCTTGTCCGTGTTGATTTTAATGTACCGCTCGATGAAAACAGAAACATAACTGATCCAAAAAGAATAAAAGAAACTTATCAAACAATAAATGCTATCACTTCTAATGGCGGTAAGTGTATCCTTATGAGCCATTTAGGAAGACCAAAAGGTGAAGTTAATCCAAAATATTCTCTTGATGTTGTCGCCGGGTTCTTAACTGGTGATCTTGATAAACAAATTATTTTTTCTGATGATTGTATCAGCGATGATAACTTAATGGTTATTGAAAATATGAAAGAGGGAGATATTTTATTGCTTGAGAATTTAAGATTTTACAAAGAAGAAGAAAAAAACGATAAATCATTTTCAGAAAAACTTGCTAAATACGGTGATATATATATTAATGATGCTTTTGGCACTGCACACAGAGCACACGCCTCTACGGAAGGCGTTACGTATTATATTGACCTCTGTGCAGCAGGTTACTTAATGGAAAAAGAAATTAAATACCTCTCTGAAGCGGTTAACAATCCCGAAAAACCTTTGTGTGCAATTCTTGGTGGTTCTAAAATTTCAGGTAAAATTGATGTAATTGAAAACCTACTTACCAAAGCAGATAAAATACTTATAGGCGGTGGTATGATGTTTACATTCTATAAAGCAATGGGATATGAAATTGGAAAATCAATTTTAGAAGAAGATAAAATTGAACTTGCCAAATCATTGATGGAAAAATCGAAATCTCTCGGTAAAGAAATTAAACTCCCGGTTGATATTGTTTTCGCGGATAAATTCGCGAATGATGCAAATACTAAAATTTTAAATTTTGATAAAGTAACCAATGAATTCTCGGAGTGGATGGGAATGGATATAGGACCTGAATCAATCAAAGATTTTAAAAATGAAATATTAAATTCTAAAACAATTGTATGGAATGGACCGATGGGCGTATTTGAAATGGATAATTTTGCAAAAGGTACTTTTGAAATTGCTTCTGCTTTGTCTGATGCGACTAAAAATGGTGCTGTAACTATTATCGGTGGAGGGGATTCAGCAAGTGCTATTGCCAAAGCTGGATTGGAGAATGATGTCACGCATGTTTCCACAGGTGGTGGTGCATCTCTTGAATATCTTGAAGGGAAAAAACTTCCCGGAATAGAAGCATTAACAGAAGTGTAAAATTATTTATTAACATTATTTATTAACATTATTTATCAACAATAGCAGCCATCATCTCAGCTTCGCATACTATTTCACCGCCTAACATATCTTTATATGTTCTGCCTGCTATTTTACATATACCTCTTTTGACGGATAACAACTCCATCTCATAAACAAGTTGATCTCCGGGAGTAACCGGCTTTCTGAATTTCGCTCTGTCAATTGAAGCAAAATAAACAAGTTTGTTCTCCATATTATCAATTGTATTTAAAAGCATAAGACAACCGCATTGTGCCATACCTTCTACAATCAATACTCCTGGCATTATTTTTTTTGCTGGAAAATGTCCTTGGAAAAATTGTTCATTATAAGTTACGTTTTTTATTCCGATTATCTTTTTGTTTATTTCAATATCAATGACTCTGTCAACAAGTAAAAAAGGATAACGGTGTGGCATCACTTTCAAAATATCTTCAATATCCATTACCACTTTCCCGGATTTCATAATCTGAAATTTCTTTTCTATCTTCTTCTGAAGATAAAGTTTTCTGAGCATTTTAGTAAACTCAACATTCGCCTTGTGTCCAGGTCTTGCAGCTAATATCTGACCTTTTACCGGAGCACCTATTAACGCTAAATCTCCTATCAAATCCAAAAGTTTATGTCTGGCAGGTTCATTTTTAAATCTTAACTCTTTATTATTCAATATTCCATTATTTCCCAAAATCACACTTTCTTCAATTCCAAGTTTCATTTTTATTTTATCAAACTCATCCTCAGTATATTCCTTGTCAACAATTACGATTGCGTTGTTTATATCTCCACCTTTAATAAGCCCTTGTTCTCTTAGCATCTCAAGTTCTTTTACAAAACAAAAAGTTCTCGCAGGAGCAAATTCTTTTTCAAATTCTTTTTGCAAATTAAAAAGACCAGTATGTTGAACCCCTAACACTGCATTATTATAATCTATTAATACTGAAATTCTGAAATCATTTTTGAGTGGCAGTGCAACTATATCAATGTTATTTGCTTCATCCTGATAATGTACAGTATCTTCGATAACCAAATAATCACGTTTTGCATTTTGTTCAACTATACCTGCTTCCTGAAGTGCTTTAACATAAGACATAGCACTTCCATCCATAATCGGTGTTTCATTATTGTTTAACTCAACAATTATATTATCAATTTCACAACCCATAATTGAAGCCAATACGTGTTCAACGGTATGAACTTCTACACCATCTTTAGCAATAGTTGTTCCTCTTGAAATATCAGTTACGTGGTCTATATCGGCAGGAATCTCCGGTGAATCTTTTATATCTATTCTTTTAAACCTGACACCGTAGTTTTCAGGAGCAGGTTTAAAAGTCATTGTTGATTGATGTCCGGTATGTAACCCTTTACCGGAAATGGAAACTTCTTTTGATATAGTCCTTTGTTTTTCTAACATCAGATTATTTAATTATTTTCAAGAAATTTTCTTAACTTTGATTCAATTTTTAAATCTTCTCTGTGTGGTCTGCCTCTGTATCCTGTATAAATTCCTGGTGTTTCAATTGATTTTGAAATATTTGTAGCCGCCCCAATTATAACATCATCACAGATTTTGATATGCCCGACAATTCCAACTTTTCCGCCAATCATACAATTTTTACCTATCTTAGTAGAACCGGCTATGCCGGTCTGAGCAGCGATTACAGTGTTTTCTCCAATTTCAACATTGTGAGCAATTTGAACGTGATTATCAATTTTCACACCACGTGAAATTATTGTTTCTCCGATTGTTGCTCTGTCAATATTTGTATTGCTTCCAATTTCAACATCATCATCTATCTTTACAGAACCTTTTTGAGGAATTTTTATATACTTTCCGTCTTCACCTTTTGCCTGACCGAATCCATCACTGCCGATAACTGCACCGGAATGGATAATAACATTATCACCGATATTACAATTTTTAAAAATTACTGAATTCGGATAGATTAAACAGTTCATACCGATTAAAACATTTTTTTCAATTGTAACATTTGAATAAATTTTTGTGTTATCTCCTATGTCAGAATTTTTTCCGATTTTTACAAAATCATCTATGAATACATCGTTGCCAATACTTACATTATCAGCAATTGAAGAAAGACCTGAAATTCCTGTTTCATAATCATCATCATCTTTTTCAAAATTTTCAATCAGTTCCAAAAACGATAGATAAGGGTCTGTAACTCTTATCAATGTTACATCTTTGCGGATTTTATTTATTTTAAAATCATTGGAAACTAAAACGGCTCCTGCGTTTGTGGAGCCGTAATATTTTTCATATAAAGGATTTGAGATAAACGTTATTTGATTACTGTTCGCAGTTTCAATTTTTCCAACTCCGGTAATTTCAACATTGGAATCTCCGGTTATCTTGCCGTTTAACATTTCGGCTATATCGCCGGCTTTCATTTATTTACCCTCGATTACTTTTATAACTTTTGCTGTCAAATCATTTTTCTCATTTACAAATAATAATGATATACTTCCGCTGCGGTCTATCACATAATCATAATCTTCTCTTTTTGCTACAGTTTCAATCGCAAGAAAAACTCTGTCCTGAACAGGTTTCATAAATTCTCTCTGTTTCTGAAAATATTCTCCGCCTTCTCCGAATTTCTGCACTTTAAAATTATCTATTGATGCTGATAGTGCCGTTATTTCCTGTTCTCTCTGTGTTTTTAATTGCTCCGTAAGTATAAGTTTCTTTTTCTCATAATCATCTCTCATATTTTTTAAACTGTCCTGTAAAATTTTTAACTGACTCTGCCAGTCATCAACAAGATTATCCAGTCTTAATTTGGCATCCTGTGATTCCTGCATTCCGTCAATTATTTTCTTCGTATCAACATATCCTATCTTGGATTGTGAATAAGATAATCCTGTAGCAGATAATAATATTAAAAGAAAAAATAATTTTTTAATCATAATTGTATTTAAAGTATGTCTTCTTCTGATGAATTAATTTTATTTTAATTTATCCATCACTTTAAAAGTTACATCAAACTCTTTATCTCCGTATAACGGATTTCCTGCTGCTTTATCAAATATATAACTGTATTTCATTTCTTTTGCAAGATCTTCAATTGCTTTATTAATTTTTTCATATAATGGCTTTGAGAGTTCCTGTCTTCTTTCATAAACGGCATTCTGTACATATTGATCATAATTTTTCAACTGTTCTTCTAATTGAACTATCTCCATTCTCATTCCATTCATTCTGTCGTTTAGTGCTTTCAGGTCATCATTGCTTGTTATCGCTCCTGACTCTACTTGTTGCTGTGCTGTCTGATATTCAACTGCAAAAATTGAATCCTTTTCTTTGAATTGAACTGCCATTGCTCTAAGTGTATCAAGAAATTTGTTTCTGTATTCTTCAAGTTCGGCAGTGACTTTTTTTGCATCCGGTAATTGTTCAAGAATAACTTGGGAATCTATAAATCCTATTTTTAATTGAGCATTTGAATCTGAGGTTAATCCCGTAAATACGATTACTGCCATTAAAAATACTAATTTTAAAAAATAATTTTTCAAAAATATTTCTCCTTTAATTATTTAAATATATCTAATTTGATGATTTTGTTAAACTTATTTATTTACATTAATTAAAACCCACGTCCAAATGAGAAGTGGAAAAGCCATTTTGGTGGTTGTCTGTCAACTATCTGTCTGTCAAATCCGTATCCGAAGTCAAAACCAATTAAACCAACCGCAGGTAAAAATAACCTCGTTCCAAAACCTACTGACCTTCTTAAATCAAAAGGATCTGTTTTGGCAAATTCACTCCAGACGTTTCCTGCTTCTGCAAATGCAAGTATGAAAATTGGAAATGGATCTAATGATAACGGATATCTTAATTCCGCCGCATATTTCAAAGCAACTCTTCCACCAATAGGATTAAACGCTGAATTTTTTGGACCTACATTTCTGTCATCATATCCGCGTAATGCTATTGTGTTATAAGTTAATCCGTTTCCACCCATATAAAATACTTCGTTCGGTGGTAAATATTTATCTGAAGCAAGTGAGTTTATAAATGCAAAATAAAAATTTGAATATAATACAAATTTACTTTCTCTTGTCAGAGGAGTATATGTCTCTGCAGAGAATGTATTTTTTATATAGTCAATGCTTCCGGGTAAAAAAGGTCCGCCTGAAAGTTCTGTTGTATTAGAAACTTTAGTCCCTGATAATGGAAACAATGGATCAAATACAGTTGATCTCGTAATTGTCTGACGAAGTGCCACTTGATCTCTTATACCAACTTCATAAATACCGGCACCTTCCCGTGTATCTGTTTTCTGATATCTTACAGTCCAGTCGCCTCTGAAAAAATCATCGGGCCATTTCAATCTTCTGCCTAAACTTAAACTACCCCCTGTTTCTTTAATATCTATTCCGCTGTAATTTTGTCGTGTATCAAATAAATTTACACCAAGTGCTGTAGGTGTATTGAATAACCATGGCTCTGTGAATCCTATGTTAAATGTTCTGTATGTTCCGCTTTCCCCAAACTGCCAACTGAAATTCAAAATTTGTCCTGCTCCGCCTTTAAATGGAGCGGATATATCAAAATTATTAAATGTTAATCCTAACGCTCCTGTAATTCCAAAACTTTCACTATAACCTACTGAGGCATTAAACTGATCTGAAGATCTCTCTTCCACAATATATTTTATATTTACAACCGAATCATTTGCCAAAGATATATCCTGCGTTAATCTTTCAGGATTAAAATAATTCAATGCATTTAAATTCTGAAGACTTCTTTTTACATTTGCTCTGTTAAAAGAATCCCCCGGATATGTATATAACTCTCTTCTTAAAACTTTATCCTGAGTTTTATCATTTCCGTCAAAATTTACTAACCCGAATTTGAATTTATTATTTTCGGTAATTTTAATTTTTAAATCAACTTTATTACCGGGTAAAACTTTTTCTGAAATCTCTGCATTGTATGCGAGATAGCCGTTATCAAGATAAAGCGAACTAACATCAGTTTCTGATTCGTTTCCGTAAAGGTTCATTTGAAGTTTTTTCTGATCATAAACATCACCTCTTTTCATATCAATTCTTGAAAGTATGATCGTATCATTATAAATTGTATTACCGTCTAAAGCAATATCATTAATTCTAAACAAATCACCTGCTTCAACATTAATTGTAATATCGGCATCTTCACCGTTGTTATAAATTTTAACATCATAATCTTTTATATATCCGTCTTTGTAACCTTTCTCTCTCAGATATTCTGTAATATATTTTAAATCTTCTTCAAATTTTACTCTGTCATATCTTGCTCCGTCCCAAAACTTCCACCACACTTTTTCTGAAGTATTCTGCATAGCATCTTTTACATCATCTTTCTTTAGTGATCCTGTATTTCCTTTAACATTAATATTCCTTACGGTAACCTTTTTACCTTCAGAGATATTAATATTTATTCTTGCATCATTATTTGAATTTTTGTCGTAATCAACTTCAACTTTTGCCTGTGAATATCCTTCGTCATTATAAAACTTCTCTAAATTATAAGCAATATCTTTTAAACGTTGTTCTGAAATTACTTCACCGGTTGTTAAATTTAATTTTTCCCGGATGTCTTTGTCTGAATATTCATCATTTCCTTTTATATTCACTTCATAAACTCTCGGTAATTCAGTAACTTTTATTACAAGATATGCATCTTTCCCGATTGTCTTTTCAACATATAATTGTATGTCTGAAAATAATCCGAGATTCCAGAGTTTTTTGATTACATCTCTTGACTCATCAGACGGAATAACAAGAGTTTGCCCTGTTACAAGCCCTGAATACGCAATAATCGTATTTTTATCTACTGATTTATTTCCGACTGTATTTATACTTACAATTCTGTAACTGAAGTCTTCCTCAGTTTGCGAATATATAAAATTCGAGGAAATTATGAATAATATTACTAATAATTTGATTAATTTCATTCTAAATTTAAACTTGTATTTATGTTTTACTGTTTGATGTTTGAATTTGTTCACTGATCATACCAAATCTTCTCTCTCTTCTTTGGTATTCCTCTATTGCTTTATATAACAATTCTCTCTTAAAATCAGGCCAATATTTATTTTCTATATATAACTCTGAATATGCACATTGCCATAGTAAAAAATTACTTATTCTGTAATCCCCTCCGGTTCTGATTAATAAATCAGGATCTGGTAAATTTACAGTTTCCAAATGATCCGCAAAAACTTTTTCATCAATTTTATCTGCAGGGATTTTCTCATCTACAATTTTTTTTACTGCGTTTAATATTTCCCATCTGCCACTATAACTCAATGCAAGATTCAGAGTAAGTCTTTTATTATTTTTTGTTTTTTCCATACCTTCCATCAGTTCCTGATACACTTTTTCAGGTAAATCTTTTAGATTTCCGGTAGAAATTAGTTTAACATCATTTTTATGAAGTCGTTCCGTTTCACGTCTTAATGTTTTAATCAATAATTTCATCAGCAAAGCAACTTCTGTCTTTGGTCGTTTCCAGTTCTCTGTTGAAAAAGTATATAAGGTCAAAAATTTAACCCCTATCTGTGCCGATGCTTCCACAATGTCTCTAACTGAATTAACTCCTTCGTGATGACCATGAACTCTCGTATATCCTTTTGACTTAGCCCATCTACCGTTCCCATCCATAATTATTGCAATATGTTTGGGAATTTCTCCGGACTTCTTTAAGTGCTCCTGTTTCTTTTTATCTTCTTCTTCTTTTTTTGACATTAGTTAATTTAATAACCTGAATATCTTTTTAAAATCTGTGATAAACTAATCCAATTTTTTCGTAAACTTCAGAAACTTTTTTGTCAGCAATCTCACTCGCTCCTGAATTTCCTCTTTTAATCGTTTTGAGTAAGAACTCTTCATCCTCTCTTATTTCCTTAAACCTTTTTTGTAAAATATCAAGTTTAGATGCGACAAGTTCACCAAGATCAGTTTTGAATTTTCCATAACCTTCATTTTTATAATCACTCACAATCTCATCAATGCTCTTCTCCGAAAATGCAGAATAAATATTTAATAAATTACTGATTGCAGGTTTAGATTCCGAATCAAATCTTATTTGATTTTCTGAATCGGTAACCGCTCTTTTAAACTTTTTTATTATATCTTCAGGTTTATCCTCTAACGCTATGTAACTGTCTTCTGTTTCACTTTTACTCATCTTTGATTCCGGATTTTTCAAACTCATAATTCTTGCTGTAATTTTTGAAACAGTGCCTTTAGGTTCTTTAAAAGTCTGACCATACAAATTGTTAAATCTTGCGGCAATATTTCTTGTGAGTTCCAGATGTTGCATCTGATCATCTCCTACAGGAACCTCATCTGCGTCATATAATAAAACATCTCCGGCCATTAATACAGGGTATTCAAATAATCCCGCAACTTGACCTTCTCTCGATGATTTAGAAACTTTATCCTTGAATTGTGTCATCTTTCCAAGTTCACCTATTGTAACATAATTCGTCAAAACCCAACAAATTTCAGTATGAGCAGGAATCATTGATTGAATAAAAATTAAAGATTTCTCAGGATTTACACCGCAAGTTATCAGCCAGGCAACTATGTCAAATGTTCTTTTTCGTAGTTGAAACGGATCTTGTCTCACGGTAATAGCATGAAGATTAGCAATGAAATAAAATGATTCAATGTTTTCATTTTCCATTTCAGCCCATCTTTTCATTGCACCGAGATAATTGCCTAAAGTCAATTCCCCAGTGGGTTTTATTCCTGATACTATTCTTTTCATATTAAGTTATAAAACAAAAAATATCATTTGATAAATGATATCAATAATTGAAATTAATTATATAATAATAAGTAAGATTATAAGTGTTCAATAATCCGTTAATGTGGGTTCTTTCCACACCATGCGAGGCGGATACTCCCGGTCCGATCAATCCAACTCTCACATCAGTTCCTGATGCTAACGCTGCACTCCCGTCCGATCCGTAATATGGGTAAATATCAATAACATGATTAATTTTAAAATCTTTTGCAAGTTTCATCAGTTTATTTGTAACATCAAAATCATAAGGTCCGCTTGAATCTTTTGGACAAATTGAAACTAAATCTTCTTTTCCGTTGCATCCCTCACCGACTACTGCCATATCAAGTACAAGTAATTCTTTTGCACTTTCAGGAATTCCTACGCATGCCCCGTGACCTACTTCTTCATAATTTGAGAAGTAAAATGCTGTATCGCCTTTATAACCTTCCTGTGCAAAATGTTTGATCAATTCAACCATCACAGCCACACATGCTTTATTGTCAAGAAATCTGCTTTTTATAAATCCTGATTTAGTATGTTCAAATCTCGTATCAAAAAAAACAAAATTTCCTGTTCCGATATTTAATTTTTTTACTTTTTCCGGTGAATCAACAAGTTCATCAAGTCTGATAGACATTACCGAAGTTTCTCTTTTTGTTTCGCTAAGTTTATCATTCACGTGTGCTGCAGGATTATTCATCAGAAATGTTCCTCTGAAAAGTTCTCCTGAATAATTTCTCACGGTTACATATTCACCTTCAAACGAATTTAACTGCAATCCGCCAATTTTTGTAATTTCAAGTGTTCCGTCTCCGTTTATCTGTTTCACCATTCCGCCTAATGTATCAACATGGCTTGCTATTACAAGTTCAGGATTATCTGAAAATGAAACAAGCAATGAACCTTTGTTAGTAATGCTCAGATTCAGTGGAAGATGCCTGAATTCTGTTATTAAGTAGTTTATTATTTCTTTGGTGTAACCTGATGGAGAGTTTATTTTTAGAATTGTCTCTAAAGTATTTACGATTTCACTCATTATTTTTAATTGTGTCTGTCAAAACTTTGTAAATTTTTTCACCTTCTTTAGTTAATCCGTATTTTTCACGGGCAACTGATTCTAATTTATATTCAGACGTTTTTATTTCGTTTAATTCTTTTTGTAAACTTTCTGTTTTTTGCTGCTCTTCTTTTAAACTATTTTCAAGTTTTGTCTTGTCAGATTCAAGTTTTACTCTGTCTATTAATCCTTTATCCCCGAATAAATATAAACTCAATAGTAAAGAAAATATAATTATAAAAATGGTAAATAATTTATTATATTTGATAAATCTTGCAATTTTTGTAAAGATATTTTCCTTAATTTGCATTTTATAAATATACTTATTAAATTTTTGTTTTAAAATCTAATTTATTGTCTTAACATAAATTTAAATCATCGTTTTTTTAAATAAATTTAACAAAATAAACTAATTTTACACTTTCCCCTGATGGGTTCAGATTATCAAAAAATTAAAGCGGATTTGCACACCCATACAAATTTTTCCGATGGTGTCCTTTCTCCATCTGATTTAATCTCAAAAGCAGCAATTGCAGGATTAAATTTATTAAGTATAACAGATCATGATAATGTGAATGCAATTGAAATAGCAATAAATGAAGGGAAAAACAAAGATATTGAAGTTATTCCGGGTATTGAATTGAGTGCAAATTTTAACGGGAAGGAAATTCACGTTCTCGGTTATTTTATTGATCACAAAAGTAAAATTCTTGAATCTTATCTGAAAAACTTCAGAACTGTTAGAATTAACCGGGTTATAAATATACTTGAAAGACTCAAAGAATTTAACGTTCATCTCGAATTTCAGGATATTATTAATCAGGAAGGTGTCGGAGAAAATACATCTATAGGAAGACCTCACATTGCGAAAGCATTAGTAAAACAAAAATACGTTAATACTTTTGCAGAGGCATTTACAAAATATATCGGAGATGACAAACCTGCTTATATTAAAAAAGAAAATCCTGATATCAAAGAAGTTATAAAATTAATTAATGATATTGGAGGTCTTTCTTTTTTGGCTCATCCGGGAAGGATGTTTAAAAACGGGGAAGTGAATGAACTTACAGGAATTGGTCTGGACGGAATTGAAACTTTGCATCCGTCTCATTCCAATGAAGATAGAAAATTCTATTCTGAACTTGCTTCTCAAAATTTCCTTCTTGAAAGCGGAGGTTCTGATTTTCACGGAATCAATTCAAGTGATAATTTAAATTTTGGAAAATTTTTTATATCAGGAAACTTAATTTTAAATATGAAAAGAAGGTTGTTCTAAAATGAAAAAAAATTTTAACATTGCGATATTATATTCTGAATTTAATAAACCAATTGTGGAAAACTTGGTTAAAGGTGCTGAAACTGCTCTAAATGAACATAAAGGTTTAAAATTTAAAATTAAAAAATATTCTGTTCCCGGTGCTTTTGAACTTCCGTTAATGATGAATTCTCTTTGTAAATCAAAAAATAAAAAACCTGATGGAGTTATTGTTCTCGGATGTATAATTAAAGGTGACACTGCTCATTTTGAATATGTCGCTCTGCCGGTTAGTATAAATCTTCAGAAAATTTCTTATGATAATTTAATGCCTATGGGGTTTGGAGTTTTAACTTGTTATACTCCTGAACAGGCGTTTGAAAGAAGCCTTCTTGATGAGAATAATATTTCTAATAATAAAGGGTATGAATCCGCAAGAGTAGTTTTAGAAATGATTTCTAAACTAAAAAAATAAATTAAACCTGAGAAGTCTTTCCTTTCTTTATCACTTCAAGCAAATCATTATGTATTAGTCCGTTGGAAGCAAGAATTTCATTATCATAAACAGAATATTCGCCACCTTCAAAAGAACTTAACTTTCCACCTGCTTCAGTTACAATCAATGCACCTGCTGCGGTATCCCATGCGTTAAGATTAAATTCCCAAAACCCTTCAAACCTGCCACATGCAACCCAACATAAATCAAGAGCCGCTGATCCAAGTCTTCTCACTGGTATATCTTGCTTTACAACTTCTGCAAACACTCCGACAGGGTTTCTGGGATTATCACTTGTGTTATATGGAAAGCCGGTAACAAGCAAAGACTTTCTGAAATTATTATTCTGTGAGACTTTTATTTTTTTATTGTTAAGAAATGAACCTTCTCCTTTACCAGCATAGAAAAATTCATTGCCCATAGGATTATAAACAGCACCGAATATTAATTCACCTTTGTGTTCTACGCCAATCGAAACACAACAGAGGGGAATTGAGTGAGCATAATTTATCGTTCCGTCAATAGGATCTATAATCCATTTGTAATCAGAATCAGTTGATAAATCACCACTTTCTTCTGTTAAGATATAATGATCGGAAAATTCAGATTTGATAATTTTCATAATTACTTCTTCTGATTTTTTATCAACTTCTGTGACGAGGTTGCTTTCTCTGTCTTTACTTTCTATTTTAAATTCACCGCCAAAATTTTCTTTTAAAATTTTACCTGCTTCTTCTGTCGCTTTTATTAATGTTTCTTTTATCTTCATAATTTTTTCTTACGTTTTCCTTAGTTTATATTTATTGTTAATCCGTCATATGCAAGTTCTATATGCTTAGGTAATCCGGAATTTATTTTATCATGGTTAATATCGTGAGTCATATGAGTTAAATAAGTTTTTTTAGGTTTAAGTTTTTCAGCCATTCTTACTGCTTCTTCAACATTTAAATGTGTCGGATGAGGCTCTATTCTTAAAGCATTTAATATTAAAACATCCAATCCTTTTAATTTTTTTAATTCCGTTTCAGGTATTCTACTGCAATCTGTTATATATGCAAAATTTCCAATCCTGTAACCGAAAATTGGTAATTTCCCGTGCATTACTTCTATTGGTATAACATCAATATTTCTTATTTTGAAATTTTTATTTTCAATTTTATTAATTTTAATTAAAGGAACTGCCAGGTGTTTTATCATCTCTTCATTAAACGCATATCTGAAAGTGGTTTTAATTTCTTCCATAGTCAGATTATTTCCATATAAATCAATATATTTCTTATGCAGTTGATTTATTTGTCTTACGTCATCAAGCCCTAAAATATGGTCAACATGATGGTGCGTATATAAAATTGCGTCTAAATCAGTAATATTATTATTTAGCATCTGCTGACGGAAATCAACAGATGTATCAATTAAAATTTTTTGCCCCTGTATTTCTATGTATGCTGATGTGCGGAGTCTTTTATCTTTTGGGTTTTTTGAAATACAGGTTTCGCAGTAACAACCTATCTTCGGCACTCCTTGAGATGTACCCGATCCTAAAATTATAATTTTCATTAAATTTTTAATCCGTTTCTGCTCTTAAATAAATTCAATTATCGGTTTCTTTTTCTATTAATTCTCTGATATTTGGTTTTAGAAAAATCCCGTCTGTTCCTATCAATGAAAGATTTTTTGCAAGATATGAAATCTTCTTATCCTGATCGAGATTTTTATTCAGTAAAAAAAGTTTCTTTTCTCTTAAAAGACAAAATCCGCCTTTAAATAATCCTTTTTCAATTCTCACTTCATATCCAAGATTCTCATATACATTTTTTAATCCGTCTATGAGTTCTTCTTTCTTATCATCTAAATTTTTCTTATCCGCTTTTTTTATTACGCTTGCCATTTATTAATATTAATTATCCTTAACTGCTAAATCATCATCTTCATGAAATATATAATTATATGAATGGAGTTTTTCACGGGATTTCTCCTGCTCAAGTTGATCTGCAGTTTTTTTCATTGGTTGAAAAATTGCACACCATATTATAAAATAATAACTCAATAAGGCAATCCACGGAACTCCTCTTAATAAACCAATTCTTTCACCGAAAATTTTGAGTAAGACATCGTGATTTTCAGGTCGTTGATTAAATAACATAATAAATTTTATATCTAAATAATGACTGTAAAACTCAACGGGTGAAAACATAAAAAATAAAATCGCACACATTAAAAGCCATGGATTTTCTTTTAAATTAATTTTACAAAATTTCAGGAAAAAAATTGCAGATAAAAACACTATGCAATAAGATGCAATAATTACTATTGATGAATTTGAAACCTGTTTAAAAATTAAATTCTCTTCATCAGGTGGAATACTCGTGCGGAAATTAAACTCATCAAATACCAGTAATTCATTTCCTATTAAAAATCTTATATTAATTGCTCCCAGCCATATGATACTGAAAACAACTATTAAGAATAAATATATTTTTGCTTTTTTATCCAATATTTAAAAATAATCTAATTAATTGTAATTTTATATTCATAACATTATATCTGAATTTAATTTATGATTTTAAATTATAAAATTTGTTTAAATATAAATTATGATATCCAAAGAACAATTATCGGAAATATTAAAAAACTTTAATGATCCTGATTTAAATACTTCTTTCACAGAATTAAATTTTTTGAAATCTTATTCTATAAATGGTGATAAACTGAAAATTGATTTGTTCGTATCTGATGAGAATAATCCTTCACTTCAAAAATTATCTGAAGAGATTGGTAAAAAAGTTATTTCAGAATTTCCTGATTTTTCTGAAATAAATATAAATTTCAATTGTGGCGTTGTAGAACATATTGATAAGAAAAAATCTTCAGTATTACCCGGAATAAAAAATACAATTGCTGTTGCTTCCGGAAAAGGTGGAGTTGGAAAGTCAACTGCAGCAGTCAATCTCGCAGTCTCTCTCGCTAAACTCGGATATAAAACAGGTATAATTGATGCTGACATTTATGGTCCTTCAATACCAACTATGTTTGACATCAAAGAAAAACCCAAAATTAAAAGTGTTAACGGGAAAAATAAACTTGTTCCTGTTACTAAATATGATGTGGAAGTTATGTCAATTGGTTTTTTGATTGAAGGCAACAATGCTGTTGTTTGGCGTGGTCCAATGGCTTCGAGTGCATTAAAGCAATTTATGGGAGAAGTTGTTTGGAGCGAACTGGATTTCTTAATTTTTGATATGCCTCCCGGTACCGGGGATATACAACTTACTCTAAGCCAAACCATTCCTCTTACAGGTGCAATTATTGTGACAACACCCCAGGAGATTTCTCTTATTGATGCAAAAAAAGGTTTTTCTATGTTTGAAAAAGTAAATGTGCAAACTATTGGAATAATTGAAAATATGAGTTATTACAATTTACCTGACGGTTCAATTGATTATATCTTCGGAAAAGATGGAGGTAAAAATATGTGTGATGAATTGGGTATTCCGCTTCTTGGTCAGATTCCAATTAATAAAAAAATCAGAGAAGGTGGTGACTTAGGGAAACCTGTTTCAATATTCGAACCTGATTCATTAGAAGCAAAAATTTATTCTGAAATTGCTAAAAGAACTGTTAATTTAATAAATCAAAGAAATATAAAATCTAATAAATCGCCGGGTTTAGAAATTAAACTTTAAAATAAATCTTCAATTTCTAAAAATTTTGGTTGTAATTAAAGTAATTTGTTAAATTCGTAACGATTTGTTATGAAATATATTTAACTGTTTTGCACGGAAGTGAATTATTTAATTTTTAAATTTTAATTTTAGATTTTTAAATAAATATTTATTTTCTATATTTAATTTATGAGAATATTAATATTTTGTTTTTTAAGTGCTTTTCTAATTTCTTGCGGGTCTCCTGGTGGTTCGGACTCTCCTGCAAATGCCATAAAAGATTTCGTAACTGCAGTCAAAGAAGGCAATCCTTCTAAGGCATGGACTATACTTTCTAAAGATTCGCAGAAACTCTATGAAGATATGGCTAAAAACAGAAATCAGTCAGGTCAGGAATTTTTTGTTGCTTCTATGAAAGATGCAAAAGCCCTTGGTGTATTGGGAAATGATTTTCAGGTTATGGAAGAAATCAAAGAAGGGGATGATAAAGCAACCGTGAATATTTTAACATTCAACGGTGAAAAACAGGAGATGTATACCATAAAAGAAAATGGAACCTGGCATCTGGATTATGCAAGAACTATTGAAGAAAGCAGAAAATTAGTTGAATAATATAAAACATAATTGAAATTTATAAATGGAAGAAATTACACTTGAGAGAGTTAATGAAGTTTTAGAAAATGTCAGACCATATTTACAAATGGACGGTGGTGATATTGAAGTAGTAAGTATCAAAGAAGACAGCATTATTGAAGTGAGACTTTTAGGGGCTTGTGTTGGTTGTGCATTAAGCCAAATGACTCTCAGGGCAGGAGTTGAACGTGCTTTGATGAGAGAATTTCCAACCTTGAAAAGAGTTGAATCAGTAAGTTAAAAATTAAAAATTTATAATTTTGAATTCCAATAAATCAGATTCATTACCCGGATTTAAATTTAATTTAAATACTCAGTCTGTCAGAGACTTGCCTTTTGGATGGGCTAAAGAAGCAACCGTTAGGGATTTTCCGGTTTCTAAAAATCTCGCGGGAGTTTTAATGGAGTTAAAACCCGGCGGTTTGCGTGAACTTCACTGGCATACAAACGCAGCAGAATGGGGATATGTAATTTCAGGGAATGTAAGAACTACAATTGTTGATCCGCAGGGAAAATATGAATACAATGATTTCAAAGCCGGAGATATTTGGTATTTCCCGAGAGGGCATGGACATTCTATCGAAGGTTTAAGTCCTGAAGGTACAACTTTTATGTTGGTTTTTGATAATGGTGCTTTTTCTGAATTTGCAACTTTCAGTGTTACTGATTGGCTTTCACAAACTCCCAAAGAAATAGTCGCTAAAAATTTAGGTCTCACAACTGACGAAATAAAATCATTACCTGATAAAGAAGTTTATATCGTTCAGGCAAGCCAGGATGAAGGTGAGAAAAAGGAATTTTCAACTCCTCTAACTCACAAGTATGAATTGTTATCACAGATTCCTTCCCATGACCATGACGGCGGAAAACTTTGGATAGCATCTTCAAAAGAATTTCCAATTTCTGAAACTATAACAGGTGCAATACTTAAATTAAATCCCGGTGCATTGCGTGAACTCCACTGGCATCCTAATGCTGATGAGTGGATTTATATTATTTCCGGTAAAATTCGACTAACCGTATTTGCTTCTTCTGCTCAGTCTTCTGTTCTTGAATTAGAAAAAGGGGAAGTCGGATATACTCCAATGGGATACGGACATTCAATTGAAAATATTGGTGATGAAGTATGTGAAATAATTGTAGTTTTCAATAGCGGTGTTTATGAAGAAATATCTTTAACTTCCTGGTTATCGTCAAATCCGGAATCTCTTGTTGCCGGAAATTTAAACTTACCTTCGGACATCGTTAAAAAACTTCCAAAAAAAGAAAAGTTTATTATTTCAGGAAAAAAATAAGAATCACTTATCTCACTAATTTAACAAACTCTTCAAAAAATTTATAATTAGTTTGATATTCACCTGTCAAACTATCTTTTACAACTGTAACGTTTACAAATAATGGATTTATAATCCACGGATCAGTTTTTGCCGTAAACTCTTGCGGAGCATTCTGATATAATCCATAAGTAGCCATCTGAAATTTTTGATAAGAATTAAATTTTTCCATAGCATCGGTAAGATAATTTTTATTCTCTTCAAACCAATTGCTGTTACTTAGGAATTCCACCCACTCTTGCTTGCTTACAGGATTATGAATTGTATAATTTAAGTATTGATAAACTTCCCAGTTTTTTTGTCTTCCAAATTTTGTATTCAGTATTAACGGTATCGTATCTTTCAAATGTAACTTCCAAAAATTTTTTAAAGAAAATTCAGTAACAATAATTTTTTGATCTTCTCTGATTAATGGTGTTACAAATTGAAATACACTGTCAATATCTTCCATATAAGTATGATGAATATGTAAATCAATTCCTGAAATCCATTCAGTCTTTTTTGCAAACTCTATTAATGTTTTAGCGGCTTCGGTCTGCCAGGAAGGCTTCCAAAGATTATCAAACGCCCCGATGTACAAGGGAATTTTTCTTGTCTGCTTATCGGCAAAAGATTTTACTCTTTCGGCAACCGTGATATAAAAATTTGAAAGTCTTGAATCTCTCTGATCTTTCTTAGATTCTATAAATGGTTCATTACCACAAACAAGATAATCACAACTGTTATATACCGCGTTTAGGAGTGTATCTAAAAATATTAATTCTTCATTAGTTTCAGATTGTGTAACGGGAAGATTTTTTTCTTCGTAATTAAATTTGATGTTTATAATTACTTTAAATCCTTGTGAATGTTTTTCTTTGAGTTTTTTTAATCCCGAATCAGTAAACAAATTTTTCTTTCCCGATTTAAAATCAAAATAATCAACGAACCCTCTTATTAACAGTGCTTCGCATCTGTTTAAATCTGTATGATTAATTTGAGAGAAAACCCCGTTATAATTAACTCCTAATTTTTGTGAATATATCTTCGGTGTAAAATATTGAGAGATGATTAAACATAAAAATAATACTTTGCAGAATTTAATCATAATTTTTTTGCGATTATGAATATATGCTTTTCGGGAAACTGATCAAGTTCGAGATGTTTTATTTCGTTATTGTTTTCAATCAGAGTTTTAATATTATCATTAATTCCGATTGAACTGTATCTGAAAGAGTCGTTATGCCAGTCAGAATAATGCTCTCCGGTATCATCACCAAAAGTATAAATAATAATTCCTTTTGGATTTAGAAAGGAAGTTAGTTTATTAATAACCGGTTTGTGCTCATTAAATGGTAAATGAAAAATACTGTCCCAAGCAATTATTAAATCAAATTTTTCATCGGATTGCCATTCACAAATATCTTTATGAATAAAATTAATTTCAGGATAATTTTGTTTTGCAATTTTTATCATTTCACTTGAAGCATCAAGCCCGGTAATAGAAAATCCTTCTTTGATTAATAAGTTTGTTATTCTTCTTCCACATCCGCAACCTACATCAAGAGCAGTCTTTTTATTTTCACAATAAGATATTGCTTTTTCAATTTGCCAAATCCCATATTCAGAATTCCTATGCTCCTCCTCCCACACCTTCGCAATCTTATCATATTTTTCACCGATGTTGTAGCTCAATAAAAATTCATTCTTATTTAATTAATGTCATTTTTTTTGTTTGAGAGAAATTACCTGCATTTAGTTTATAAAAATAAACTCCGCTAGGTAGATTTAATCCATCAAAAGAAAACTCGTAAGTTCCCGGACTTAAATTTTCGTTAACTAAGATTTTAACTTTTTTTCCAAGTAAATCATAAACTGAAAGATTCACAAAATTATTTTGAGGTATATTAAATTTAATTTTCGTTTCCGGATTAAACGGGTTCGGATAATTCTGATAGAGGGAATAATTTTCAGGTATCTCTGACGAGATACTTTGAATATTTACAATATCAGAAAGCGGTCTTTTCCAAACGGAATTATTATAAGTTCCTGCGAATATATAATTATGATTTATTAATAGAGACTTGATTAATATATTATCGTTCCAAAAGCCTTCATTTTTTTTAATCCAGGATTCTCCAAAATTTGTACTTAGATAAATTCCATTTATTGTACCGGCTACAATTATATTATTTGAAATTGCAAAACATCTGACCATTAAATTTTCTTGTAATCCATAATTAGAAGAATACCAATTTTCTCCATTATTTGTACTTTTATAAATACCATTATAAGTTGCTGCAAAAATTAAATTTTGTGTTGTTTTAAGTGAATAAACTGAAAATAAATTTTGCCCGTGATTCATTAATTCCCAACTTTCACCATTATTAGAGCTTCTAAAAATATTACCACCTCCTACAGCTGCAAAAACATAATTATTAAAAGTTACTATGGAATTTATATATAAATTTGATAACCCATTATTTATAGGAATCCAGTTTTGACCATCGTTTGAACTTCTATAAATTCCGCCATTGTATACCCCTGCAAATAGATAAGACTCAGATTTTGTAAGACAAGAAATTTCTAAATTTATTAATTCATTGTTAATCAAACTCCAATTTTCACCTAAATTATTACTTTTCAAAATTCCTTTATGACTACCCGCAAATATAATGTTATTTGAATTAGTAAAATCATTAATATTCAAATTCGAAATTTTACTGTCATTAATTAATTTCCAGCTATTTCCTGAATTTGAACTCATAAAAATTCCACTACCTAAAGTTCCTGCAAAAATGTTGTTATTTGATTGAAGAAAAGTGTTTGTAGATATATTATAAACTCCAACATTTAAAAATTTTATATTTTGACCGTTCTCTGGAATTAATAAAATATTCTGATCTATATCTGAACCTGCGAAAATTTGATTACCGATATTCCCTAAACATAATATATGTCTATGATTCCAACCATTGAAAATAGTATTCCAACTTAGTCCATAATTAGTACTTAGATAAATTCTCCCATTATCTTTTGAAGAGGCAAAAATATTATAATTAACACCAGCTATTGAACCTATTCCTAAATTTTGAACCAGTCCATTATTTAAATCACTCCAATTTTCTCCATAATCTGTACTGTGTGAAATACCATCTAATGTTCCAACTAACAATTTATTTCCTAAAAATGCAATAGTTTGAATATTTAAATTTGTTAAACCATTGGAAGATAAAAACCAACTCTGTCCATAATTTGTACTTTTATAAATTCCTAAAGTTGTACCGGCAAAGATAGTTTTATTTATTGAATAAATTGAGTTTACACTAAAATTAAAATTTAAATTAAATCCCGTATTACAAGAACTCCAGATTTCTCCGTTATTCGTACTTATAAAAATCCCACCTCCATCATAAGTACCTGCGAATAGAAGGTTTCCATCAATACAAATATATTTAATTTTTAAATTAGTCAAACCTTGATTGACAGTTGAAAAACTTTGTCCATTGTTTGTACTTTTAAATATACCTTTACCAATTGTGCCTACAAATATATTATTACCTGAACTCGCGATAGTAGAAACAGTAGGAGAAGTGATTCCATTATTTACTGCATTCCAAGATTCCCCATTATTACTGCTTCTGAACACTCCACCGCCATCAGTTCCAACATAAATATAATTGTTTGCTTCTGTTATGCAATAAATTCTTAATCCCCCAGGTCCCGAAGTTTGTTCCCATTGTGTAAATGCTGAATTTTGTAGCAGGATAATCAGGCAAGGTATTATTAATATTATTTTTTTCATATTTTCCTCCTTTAATAAATTCTTTAATTTTTAGTTTACGGGTTATTATATAACTTGAATTTTTTTTATTTTTTTTCTCGGCTCAGTTTTAATAGTATAAATAAATAATACAACGAGGATGACTCCAATAAATTTTATTATTTCGGGAATATTATCAAAACTAATTATAAAATTTAAAACATTAATAAGTATAAAGAAAACGGCACATGTAAAGAGTAATGAAATATTATATTTTAATCTCATTTAAAACCACCTTTTGTTTAAAATCTGATAAAATTTATTTTTAATCTATACCATTTTTCTTTCCTAAATCTTTAAAATAACTTCCACCCGCATTGTATCCTTTTATCACTTTATTTGATGTCAAATATAAATTCAATATATCTGAAAATTCTACCGGTAAATGTAATCTAAAAATTTCAGGGGATATAATATGCACACCATTAAACGCATATTTTCTGTTTTCCGGAGTATCCTCTCCCGCTCTACCCTTTAATATCATCTTTTCATCAAACTCTAAATACCTTTTTGTCTCTCGTTTCTGTATTAACAACATCGCAAGTAAATTTTCTTTTTCCTTTTCATCATTATAAATTCTCTCCCATTCCATTTTCATCTCATTCAAATCAAAATCAGTATCGACATCAACATTAATCACAAAAAAATAATCACAGTTTCTCAAATATTTCTCCGCATTCAAAATTCCCCCTCCTGTTCCTAATATTTCCGGTTCGTAACTTAAACTAATCTTAACGCCAAAATCATTCTCTTTAAAAAATTCTTCCATCTTATCTGCGAAGTGATGTGTGTTTACGATTATCTCATCACATCCCAAATTTTTTAACCTCTCAATTTGATATTCAATCATTGGCTTGCCATTAAACTCTACTAATGCTTTAGGTAAATTATCTGTCAATGGTTTTAACCTCGTTCCAAATCCGGCACTTAATACCATTCCTTTGTGTTTCAATCTGTGTAACTT
>DOWN01000252.1:4047-4413 GCA_003519545.1 Bacteroidota bacterium | reverse complement strand
GGTGAAAGAGATTATTCAACAAAGATATGGAGTAAAAATTCCATATGAAGAACCCGTGATATCACCACAGTCAGTATTTGAAAGTGAGATGTTGGTAGAGGTGGGAATAAATTAGGTTATGAAATTTATCATTAAACTATGAAACATATCAAAAATATACATCCAGGTGAAGTATTGAAGGAAGAGTTTTTGGTTCCTTTGAATATTTCTGATAATGATGTATTTATAGAATTATAGATTCCGTTAACGAGAATTAATAATGCATGATAGGATTTAATTTTAGTAAAATTAGAATGGTAACATTATAAATTACATTGGGTTCAGTTAGACCGGACACATTACTTCGCAGGAGTCCCTTTCAGGAGA
>DOWN01000252.1:0-4002 GCA_003519545.1 Bacteroidota bacterium | reverse complement strand
CAGGAGACTCCTGCGGGAGAGGAACGAGAAAAGATTAGGATTAAAAGACATTAAACATACACGCTTCACTTACATAAATAAATTTTTAAAATTTTAATGCTGTAAAATTTTATGACAAAAATTGATAAAGATAAAATATATCCTATTGAGGGGTATGATAGATTATGTTTTTTGAAAAATATAATCAAAAATCCGAATATAATTGTCGGTGATTTTACTTATTATGATGATTTTGAAGATGTGAATAATTTTGAGAAGAATGTTTTGTATCACTTTGATTTTATTGGAGATAAATTGATTATAGGAAAATTTTGTGCGATTGCATCGGGGGTTAAATTTATTATGAATGGCGGAAATCACTTGACTGATTCCCTATCAACCTATCCATTTGAAATTTTTGGTGGTGAATGGAAAGATGCGATGAATGGGAAAGAATATCCATATAAGGGAGATACTGTGGTTGGGAATGATGTTTGGATTGGTTATGAATCGGTGATTATGCCGGGGGTAAAAATTGGTAATGGGGCGATTATAGGGGCTAAATCAGTTGTTACAAAGGATGTTGAACCATATAGTGTTGTGGCAGGAAATCCTGCGAAGGAGATTAAGAAAAGATTTTCGGAGGAAAAGATTAAGAGATTGCAGGAATTGAAATGGTGGGACTGGTCACCGAATAAGATTTCTGAGAGTTTGGGTTTGTTGACGGGGGGATAAGATATGAGAATGATATATCAAAAAACATAAATTACTAAATTAATTAATAATTTAGTTTCTATAATTAATGATTTAAATAAATATCTAAGATATTACAAGCCTAATCAAAACATTGAGGGAGAAAAAACTTCTGCAATTGTAAACTTATAAGGTTTTCCTTTTATTACTTTTATATTTGGATTCTTTTTCAAATAGTCAGTTAATTTTTTAATGTTCCAATCAATTTTTAGTTTCAAAGAAATCTCCTTTGATGTAAATTCTCCTAATTTTAATAATGCCACTAAATTTTCTTCAAAATTAGAATTTTTAATTCCAAAATCATTAACTGTTTCGTTAACTTCTAAATGTATTTCATTTTCTTTATTTTCTGATTTTATTGAATATTCTAATTTCTTTGTTTCTAAATTTAAATTAACAGGAATTGCACCTAACTCTATTAATTTTAGATTAGCATTCTTTTCATCTTTTTCAGGCACTCTTACATAAACTTTTCTTTTTCTTTTTAATCCATCTAAAGCTCCTTGCCATGTTCCTCCAGACTCTTCTGATTCTGCTACGAATATTTCCTGAGCTAATCCGTAAATATATGTATTCCGAGCCATTGCTAATCCTACTTCCCAACCTGCCAATGGGAAAAAAGTACTTAAAACTAAAACATTACCATTCACTATTGATTCGTAATAATTTTTATACCCAGTTTGAAAGGTTAATATACCTTGCGGTAATACAATAATACTTTTTCCATTGTAACTTATTGCACTGTCTAATGCTTGTTTGTCAACTCCTTTTGCAAATCCACTTACTATTACTTTTTTGTTTTCAACGCATTGTTTAGCAATTTCATTTGTAAAGTTTAATGCTTGATTACCTGCTTTTCTTGAACCAACAATTGCGACTGTATCTTCGGATAATATTTTTTTATATCCTTTGGTATAAATAATTGGAGGTGAATTTTTAATTTTTAAATTTTCTTTTAATATCTTTGGATATTCAGAGGAATTTATTGGAATGATATCAAATCCTTCATTTATTAATCTTTCTGAAATAAATGAAAGTTTTGGAATTTCATTTTTCACATTTTCTAAATCATTAATTTCTTTTTCGTTCAAATCATATAAATCAGTCCATCCATTTCTATCTAATTGGAAAAATTCATTCCAATTCAGTTTTTTTTCATTCAAAATTTGTATTATAAATTTATTGGTTCTTTCCGATGTCCATCTTGGCAAATGTGAAACTCCAATCCAATATGTTAATTCAGATTTTTCTGTCATTTTAATTTAAATCTCCACCAACAGTTTTCGCGATAACAAGCGGTACTATCAATTCCGCTCCAAGTAAGGATAAATATTTCCCGGCTTCCTTCATAGTATATCCACTGTCAAATATATCATCAATTAATAATATTTTTTTATTCCTGATTTCTTCAATATCTGAATATGTAAAATTATTTTTTACATTATCTTTTTTTGAAATCCCACTTTGAAAAACCTTTTGAGGTGAATTTAGATTTACTTTAGTCAATTTATGTGAAATTGGAATTTTAAGAACTGTAGAAATTTTTTCTGCAAATTTTTGTACTAAATCACCTGATTCAGTTGGTGGTATATATAAAATTAAATCAAAATTATAATTTCCAAAATTTTTCCCAAAAGCTTTTAATGTCAATTTTAGTAACCAATCCGGAAAATCACCTCCTCCCCCGTATTTTGAATATCTAATTGCGGCACCCACATTAGAAACCCCATAATACGATCCGGCAACTCCGTCAATCATTTTGCTACTTTTCATTTCTACTTCAAGAATAGGAAAAAATGTTTCTCTGAATTCTTTAAGTTTTTCTAACATTAAATCAGATTGGACAATATTTAACTGTAAATTTAAATCATTATCGCAAACTCCACAGTTAGAATGTTTATAATCACCTAAATAATTACATAAGTATTTCATTCGGCAAGTTTTAATGTTTGTGTATTTTATCATTTCTTCCAACTCTTCATATTGTGATTTTCTTAATTCATCAAACGCCGTTAGATTTAATTCCTTCGAATTAGGATTAAAGAAATATTTTTTCACTTTTCCCTGTTGTTCATTTATGATTGCTTGATCAATAAGGTCTGCAAGAATTACATTTACATGAGTTTGTTTAAGATTAGTTTCTTTAATAATTTCATGTTTACCTAATAGTGCTTTTTTGGTTACAGCAATAACTTTTTCATAATTATATCGTGAAGGTTTACTGCCTTCAATAAATGCCTTTGGCAAGTTATGATCTTCATTCGGGTTATAAAGTAAAATAGCAAATGCTTCTTCTCCATTCCTTCCTGCTCGTCCTATTTCCTGATAATAATGTATAGGCGACTGAGGGATTTGTGTATGAATAATGAATCTAATATCCGGTTTATCAATTCCCATACCTAATGCATTTGTAGATACAACACAATCAAATTTATTCTGAATAAATTCTACTTCAATTCTTTTTCGCGTATCTGCATCTAATCGTCCGCTATATGCTGTTGAATTTAACCCTATAAATTGAATCCAGTTTGAATAAATGTCTGTATTGGCTTGTGTACCTGTATATATTATACCTGACTTTTTAAGTTTAGGTAAATTTTCAGCTATCCAAATATACTTTTCATCTTCACTTTGTACTTCAATGACACTTAATTTAATGTTTGGTCTAATCAATTGACCTCTTATACAAACTAAATCTGAACCTATCTGTTCGATTATGTCTACTTGAACTCTTGGCGTAGCAGTTGCTGTAGTAGCAAGTACAGGGAAATTTTTTGGTAATAGATTTATAAGATTTACAATTCTTCTGTAATTAGGTCTGAAACTTTGTCCCCAAATAGAAATGCAGTGTGCTTCATCTATTACTACCATTCCAATTTTCATTTTTTCAGCTGAGCTAATCCATTCTGCATTTTCCATTCTTTCAGGGGCAATGTAAAGCAGATCTAATTTATTATTTTGGGCTTCGTTAATAACAATTAAATTTTCAAAATCATCTTGATTTGAGTTAATTGTCGCAACCCGAATACCTTTTTCTTTCATACTTCGGACTTGATCTCTCATTAAAGCAATCAATGGGGAGAATACAATTGTAACACCATCAAAAAGTGTTGAAGTGAACTGAAAACATAATGATTTTCCAAATCCGGTTTTTTCAATAAATAAAACCCTCTTACCATCAATTAACTTTTCAATAACCTCCCATTGCAGGTCATGAAATTTTTCAAATCCAAATAATTTTTTTAATTTTTCTTCAGCTAAATCTCTGTT
>DOWN01000150.1 GCA_003519545.1 Bacteroidota bacterium | reverse complement strand
ATACAATTCTCAATTTTATTTAATTCATTAATTCCTTAATTTATCTCTGAATCCTTAAGGTAATCAACCAAAAACAAATGGAAACTAAATTGAAAAAAAAATTTAATCTTAAAAAATTTATTTTATACTTTTTAGCGGTGATAATTTTTTTAGTTGCCGTAACTTACATTGCTTTTCAAGTTAGTCCTTACCCGGGGGCATTACTTATCAGAATGGAATTCAAAAAGAATGGTGAAAAGATGAATGAAGACCTTGCAGGATTAGTCCCTCCCGGTATTAAATCAATAACTAACTTACAATACTCAGATAATATGCAATCCGATGATACTTTTCTTGATATATATTTCCCTGCTGAGATAGATAATACTTCTAAACTTCTCCCTACAATAGTTTGGATTCACGGTGGTGCCTGGATTGCAGGGGATAAAAGTGAACTTTCTAATTACAGTAAAATACTTTCATCAAACGGATACACAATTATTCAGTTAAATTATTCTCTCGCTCCGGGTTCTCATTATCCTGTTCCTGTAAAACAAACAAACGAAGCATTAAAATTTATAATCGATAATCACAAAGAGTTTCATATTGACACTTCAAAAATTTTATTGGCAGGTGATTCAGGAGGTGCTCAAATTGCTGCCCAACTTGCCACTATTATTACTTCTCCTGACTATTCAAAAATTATGAATATAACTCCTTATCTTAAACCTTCATCACTCAAAGGTGTTATTCTTTATTGTGGACCTTATAATATGCACGATGTAAATCTTGATGGGGCTTTTGGTGGTTTTTTGAAAACGGTATTATGGGCTTATAGCGGAACAAAAGATTTTCAGAGTAATAAATTTTTTTATACCGGCTCAGTGGTAGATTATGTTACTTCTTCATTTCCAACTGCTTATATCTCAGTAGGGAATGCTGATCCTTTGAAAAGTTATTCATTTGAACTTGCAGCAAAACTGCAATCTTTAGGAGTTAAAACTGATACTTTATTTTATCCTGAGAATTATCAACCTCCTTTACCTCATGAATATCAGTTTATACTTGATACTGATGCAGGTAAGTTAGCATTACAAAGATCAATAGCATTTATAAACTCAGTTACTAAAGATTCTATTTTAAAAAATGATTCTTTATCAGCAGAGTTACTAAAAATTAAATAAGTTTTTATTTTTTCTTTGGTATTGGTGAACCATGCGGGTCTTTTTCAGGATGACCTAATTCTTTATCAAGCTCTTCTACTAAATCTTCATTTAATAAATGCTCATATTTATGTGCATCTTCATGAATATTTTCTTCATCTACAATATTTTTCTCTGTAATATAAGTTTCCCATAACCTGTGTGAACGAATTAATTTAACAGCCATTTCTTTGCCTTTCTCTGTCAGTTCAATATGTCCGTTTGTTCTTACCACACAACCTTTTTTAATTAACTCTGTTAAAATTCCATTAACTTTAACTGATGAAATTCCCGTCTCCGCAACCAAAATATTTTTTAATTCATTCGCACTTTTTATTTCTCCGAATTTATATACAAGTCTTACCACATCTTCGGATGAATTAATTTTCTGAGTTCGTAAACGTTTCAGATATTTCATTACAATTCCTTCTTTTGGAGAAAATAAAAATGCTAATGCGAAAAAGAAAACTGCAACCAACACAATACTAGCTCCGGATGTCCAGTTGAAATAATATGAAAAATATAATCCCGCTATTGCCGAAATAACTCCGGTTAGAGATGATATAATTAATAAATTTTTAAGTTTGTCAGTCAAAAGAAATGCTGTCGCAGGCGGTGTAATCAACATTGCAATAATCAAAATTACTCCTACTGATTGCAATCCTGAAACTATAGACATTGATAAAAGTGTCATTAGAAAATAATGAACTGCACCGGTTGAAATACCGATAATCTTTGCCATAACCGGATCAAATGAAGTAACGAGTAATTGTTTGTAAAATAATATTACGGATAAAATAATTAACAGAGTTATAATTCCTGAAAGTATAATATCCCCGTTTGATACTCCCAAAACATCTCCAAATAAATATGAAGATAAATCTATATGAACCTGTTTAAGTTGTGAGACAAGTAATATACCTAGAGCAAATGCTCCCGTAAATATTATACCGATTGAAGTATCTTCTTTAATTTTTGAATTTCTCTGAACAAAACTTATTAATACAGATGACACTACTCCGGCTATCAACGCACCAATGAATAAAGCAATTTCACTTTTCCCGGATACTATAAATGCGATTACAACACCCGGTAATACCGAGTGAGCAAGTGCATCTCCGATAAGCGACATCCTTCTAAGCATTATGTAAGTTCCAATAAGTCCGCAACTTACTCCGATTGCTATTGAAGCAATTAATGCACGTTGAATGAATTCGTATTTTAGTGGTTCTGTAAAAATTTCTATCATAATAACTGATTCGCTTTTTGTAATATTGTCAATTGACCTCCGTATGTCTTCTCAATGTTTTCTTTTGTAAAAACTTTTTCTGTGTTGCCGTATGCTATCAACGTTTGATTTATCAAAATTACTTCATCAAAATATTCTTTTATTCTGCTTAAATCATGATGAACAATAAGAATAGTTTTTCCTGATTCCTTTAATTCTTTTATAATTTCAAAAATTGACTTTTCAGTTTTTGCATCAACACCGACAAACGGTTCATCCATAAAATAAATTTCACTTTCCTGAGCAAGTGCTCTCGCAAGAAAAATTCTCTGTTGTTGACCGCCTGATAAATTTCTGATCTGTGTATCTTTATATTTTAACATCTCCACTTTTTCAAGTGCATCAATTACAATTTTTTTATCTTTTTGAGTCGGATGACCGAATAAACTTAAATAAGGATATCTGCCCATTACAACTACATCATATACATTAATAGGGAAGTCCCAATCGAATTGTTCTTTCTGAGGGATGTAAGAAATTTTTTTCAACACTTGATTTACATTTTCTCCGAATACTTTCACTTCACCTGTATCAACAGGTAAAAATCCAAGAATACCTTTTATCAGTGTTGATTTGCCTGCTCCGTTGGGTCCTATTATTCCAATGATTCTTCCGTTTTGGATGTTCAGGTTAATACCTTTTATTGCAGGTTTCCTGTTATAAGTAACGGTTAAATTTTTTACTTTTATTACGTCCATATTAGTTTGGTATTCTGTAACTTACACCTGCTCCGACAAAAAATTCATTTGTGTTTTTGTTAATTCTTGTGCCACCATAAACATCAAACTGCAAATTATTTTTTGCTAAAAATGAAAGTCCTCCGTCTATATAACTGACAGGAACATTATTTAATTGAATGTTTCGCTGTCCGAAATTTTCAACAAACACTCCTACATTTTTACTAATGTCTGCACCTAATGAAATTGTGTATAATAAATTTGCACTTCCGTCTTCACCTTCACCTTCCGCTCCTAAATTATATGTTAAGGATAATCTGTCGGAAAGTTCATTTTCAAAACAAAAAACAATTGAAGGTATTATACTCTTGGAAGTTTTTGAAACTAATAATGGAAATCCGCCCTCAACAATAACAGCAGATTCAGGAATCCAACCTTTTGCTTCTCCGATTTTAAATTTTGCTCCGATTGTTAAATTCTGAAAATCACCTGAATTTGAGTTTATATCAGGACTTTTTGAGTATTCAACTTTGTTTGTAATATATTCTATCCCGGCTCTTAATTCAGTAATATCATTTAGCCCATATCTAAGTAATAATGTAGGTGTTTTTATATTGATGTCACTTCTTTCTTGAGTACTGTTTAAAAGATATTCAACCGTTTCTTTGTTTCTGCTATATTCAAATCCACCTTCGATTTGTAATTTGTAAACGGGAATTGTAAATGCTGACTCAGTTGCATCAGGTCTGTCTGTTATTATCTCAGTAACTGTCTGAGATTTTAATGTGTTTAAAGCGAGTAAACAAAAAATAAGTAATTTAATTTTTTTCATATTTGTTTTTTTTATTTGTTAAATTTTTATTTTGTGTTATAAATTTAATTATTTTGGCATTCTGAAAGTTAAACCTGCTCCTGCAAAATATTCATTAAACTCTTTATTTAATTTTTTTCCGCCGGATATATCTAATAACAAATTGTTTTTAATTAAATAAGAAAATCCACCTTTCAAATAATTTGATGTCTCACCGCTATTTAAAAAATTCGTCCCAAAAAATTCTGCAAACATTTCAAATTCATTAAAAATATTTCCATACAATGAAAATGAATAAAAAGCATTACTCTCACCATCCTTTATAATATTAACTCCTCCGTTATAACCAATTAAAAAATTTTTAGATAAATTATTTGAAAAATAAATTGCTAATTTTGGATTTATTAAATTAATTCTCTTCTCTGAATCAAAACTTGGAATTACATTTTCAACTATCAAAGCAATTTGAGGTATGAAATTTTTCTCCCGTTGAATATTAAACTTTGCTCCCAAACTAAAATTCTCAAAATCTCTTTCATCAGAATCCCATTTATAACCGCTATTCATTTCAGTTATTTGAGAATTTATAACTTTAAATTCCCCACCTGTTCTTAATTCGATAAAATCTGAAACTCCATAACGGATTAAGAATGCGGGCACACTAATCTTTCTGTCTGTTTTAATAAAGTAAGGATCACCGGCAACTATGTCGGGTTTATTTTCACTTTCAATATTTTCGAATGTAAAACCTAACTCAATTTGTAAATTTTTTTCCGGAATTGTGAATGCGGATTTTGAACTGTAACTTCTGTCAATTGCAATTTTATTAATGCTTTGCGGATAAATTACTTTTGTAAATAAAAAACATAACACAAGAAAAAATAATTTTTTCATGGTTTCTATTTTAAGGCGTTTATAATTGTATTAACATTATATTCCACTGCCCCAATATAAGTTCCTGTTTCTGTTCCCGGATCTCCTAATGAATCTGAGTATAATGTTCCTCCGACTTTCGCACCTGTTTCTGACGAAATCTGTTCTAATAATTTAGGATTTACACTTGTTTCAATAAATACACTTTTCAATCCTTTTGATTTTATATAATCTATTAAATTTTTTACATCTTCAGTCTGAACTTTTGCTTCTGTTGAAATTCCCTGCAAACCTCTCACTTCAAATCCATATGCTTTTCCGAAATACCTGAAAGCATCATGTGACGTAATCAAAACTCTTTGCGATTCAGGAATTTGTTTTACACCTTCCAATATATCAGTATGTAATTTATCTAACTCTTTTACATAACTGTTATAATTGTTCATATAAAATTCTTTATTCACAGGGTCTGCTAATACAAAAGCTTCCATTATATTCTTTGAATATGTTTTTACATAATCAACGTTAAACCATAAATGCGGATCAGGATCTCCATACCCCTGTTCATCTGTAATAGCAGTCAATCCGTCTGTAACAGTTATAACTTTTTTGTTTCCTCCGGCATTTCTCACCATCTCTTCTATCCAGTGTTCAAGTCCAAACCCGTTAATGAAAACTAAATCGCTTTCACTGACTTTTTTAGGATCTCCGGGTTTTGGTTTATAAGTATGCGGATCAGTTCCGACTTCACAAATTACAGAACTTTCTATTTTATCTTTACCAATCTGTTTTACTAAATCATCAATTATAGTAATTGTTGATATAACTCTTATTCTTCCTCGTCTTTCCTGTTCCTTTTCTTTATTACCGTTTCCGCATGAAAAACTTAATAATGCAATTATTAAAACTGTTGTTATATATAATTTAAATTTGTTCATATTTTTATTACGAAAATGTTTGCAGATAATTTTTCACTCAAAAATATTTTATCCTTTTTATTTTGTATTTGAATCGAATTATCAAAATTTATCTTATCAATAATTTTTATTTCATCTTTCAGATTAATATTCATCTTTGTCAGGTATTCCAAAACTTCTGAACTTTCATCGGAAACTTTAATTATCATAGCAACATCTCCCGGTTTCAATTCTGTCAACTTAACACTTTTGTCTTTCTCTATATGTCCGTTTCTGTCAGGAATAGGGTAACCATGAGGATCAGTTTTTGGGAATTTTAAAAATTCTTCAAGTTTCTCTATTAACTCATCGCTCGATGAATGTTCAAGTATCTCCGCTTCAGTGTGAACTTTATCCCACGGATATTTCAAATATTCAACTAAGAATACTTCCCAAATTCTGTGTTTCCTAATGAGATTTAATGCTATCTCATCTCCTTTTTTTGTCAATTCAAAATCTTTATAAGGTAAATATTTTACTAAACCAGTTTTAGATAATTTTGAAATCATCTCGCTGACAGATGCCGATGAAATCCCCATCTTTTCAGCCAAATCAGATGTAGTAACTTTACCTCTTGAATTTTTTAAACTGTAAATATTCTTTAAATAATCTTCTATGTTGGTATTGCTTCGCATTAGGTAAAATTAAATAATAACAATACAATTATCAACAATAAAATTAGGTATGCCTAATATAATATTATGGGTATATTAATTTATATCTTATTTTTTATACTTTTTGTGTATTTTTGTAACTCAATTCATTATCAATTCGTATTTATAATCAAATTAAATTTATGATTCTTATGAAAAACAAATCTATTTCGTCTTTATTATTTTTATTAATTTTAACTTTAATCTTTCAAATGCAAAATACTGCAATTGCTCAAACAAAAGAAATTCCTCTAAAAGATTTTTTCCGTAATCCGGATAAATCAGGGTATCAGATTTCACCGGATGGTAAATATCTCTCATTTCTTGCTCCTTATCAGAATAGAATGAATGTTCACATTCAGAATCTTGAAACTAATGAAGTAACACGTATTACTGAATCTCTCAATCGTGATATATATTTCTATTTCTGGAAAGGAAACGACAGAATAATTTACATTCAGGATAAAGGCGGTGATGAAAATTTTCAGTTGTTCGGTGTTAATACTGACGGGAAAAACCCTGTAAGTCTTACTCCGTTTGACAGTGTGCAAGTGAGAATAACAGATGACTTACCGGAACTTGAGGAGTTTATGATTATTGAAATGAATAAACGTAATAAACAATTGTTTGATGTTTATAGAATAAATGTTAATACCGGTGAACTTACTTTAATTGCAGAAAACCCGGGAAATATCAGCGGGTGGATGACTGATCATGATGGTAAACTTAGAGTAGCAACTACAACCGATGGTGTTAATACAAGTTTATTATACAGAGAAACCGAAGCAGATGAATTTAAACCTGTCTTAACAACTAACTTTAAAGAAAATCTTTATCCTCTGTTTTTTACATTTGATAACAAAAATATTTATGCAACTTCAAATCTTGGAAGAGATAAAAGTGCGATTGTAAAATATGACATTAAAAATGCTAAAGAACTTGAACTGCTTTATGAACATCCTGAGGTTGATGTAACATCTCTTAACTATTCAAGAAAAAGAAAAGTATTAACTTCAGTTCCATATACAACCTGGAAAAGATTTCTTCATTTCCTCGATGATAGAACAAAAGGAATTTATGATGAACTTAATAAACAACTTGGAACAAAACTTGAAATTGTAATCACTGATGTAACTAAAAATGAAGATAAATATCTTGTCAGAACATATAGTGACAGATCCCTCGGTTCTTTCTATATTTTTGACTATGATTCTAAAAATTTAACCAAACTTGCCGATGTAAGTCCATGGTTGAATGAAGAAGATCTTGCTGAAATGAAACCTATTAAATATACTTCACGAGACGGGTTAACAATTCACGGATATTTAACTTTACCAAAAGGTGTTGATCCTAAAAATCTTCCTGTTGTTGTAAATCCTCACGGTGGTCCTTGGTATCGTGATGTCTGGACTTTCAACCCTGAAGTTCAGTTCCTTGCTAACAGAGGTTTCGCAGTTCTGCAAATGAATTTCAGAGGTTCCACCGGATACGGAAGAGAATTCTGGGAAAAATCATTCAAACAATGGGGGCTCACTATGCAGAATGATATTTCTGACGGTGTTCTTTGGCTAATTGAAGAGGGAATTGCCGATCCTAAAAGAGTCGCTATCTATGGTGCATCTTACGGCGGATATGCTACTCTTGCAGGTTTAACTTTAACTCCTGAACTATATGCTGCCGGTGTTGATTATGTTGGTGTCTCTAATTTATTCACTTTTATGGAAACTATTCCTCCTTATTGGAAACCATTTCTTGAGATGATGTATGAAATGGTAGGAAATCCAAAAACTGACAGTGTTCAGTTCCGGGCTACATCCCCTGTATTTCATGTTGATAAAATTGTTGCCCCTCTTTTCATAGCACAAGGTGCAAATGATCCGAGAGTTGTAAAAGCGGAATCAGATCAAATGGTAGAAGCCCTCAAGAAAAGGGGAATTGATATTGATTATATGGTTAAAGATAACGAAGGACACGGTTTTTATAATGAAGAGAATAGATTTGATTTCTATGGAGAAATGGAAAAGTTTCTCAAAAAACATTTGAACAAAAGTAACTAAAAATTTGTTATACCAATAAGGCAGGTCATAAAACCTGCCTTATATTAAAATGCCTCTATCTCGAAGAATAATTTTTTTCTCGGTTGTTTTTGGACTTCTATTCATTTTCCAGTTTTTATGTTACAAAACATTTAAGAATTTCCTTAAACGAAAAAACCTCAATTCACCATTCTGGAAATTCATTTCAATTTTTCCATTTATATTTTTTAACATACCTTACCTTTATCTTATAATATTCAGAAATAATTTTACTGATATTCCTGACTGGC
>DOWN01000310.1:398-8155 GCA_003519545.1 Bacteroidota bacterium | reverse complement strand
TCTCAGCCCTTAGATTATTTTGATTCAGCCAATAACCGGGATAATTTTGTAATAATAGGAGATATTGATTTTAAAAATCTTTTTGATATCCGCTTACAAAGATTTGATAATGAATCTGATTTAAAAAATTTTCTCGCAAATCCTAAAGTTTTAAATCCTGAAGTTCCGGGTGAAATAGAATTTGAAAATTATACTCTGATATTATGTCCTGTAAAAGGTGTGGATTGTCATTCACGCTTTAAATTCGAATATGAAGTTAATGATGATTTGAAAACTGCTTTTATTAAAAAAACTATTATTTATGGAGGTTGCAGGGCAGGGGGAAGGCGTTTTAATAAATGGGTATTGATTCCAAAACTTAATCCCGGATATGAATTAATTTATATGAGCAGGGTTCAGGATGATTTACACAATGAATATACTGAATTTGAAATTGAATCAGTTAATTAACAATCGGATCATCGGGATATGTTGCCATAATTTTATATTCACCTCCCATTTTCTTCAATAAATCTGACCACAAACTTTTATCTCTGTCCTCAAACAGAATTTCCTCATCTATATCTGATACAATCCACGATTTACTTTTTATTTCTCCTTCAAGTTGTCCTTTGCTCCATCCTGAATATCCGAGAAAAAAAATCATATCATCATTATTTATAACTCCGGTGTTTATTAAAGATTTAATCTGTTCGTAATTTCCTCCCCAGTAAATTCCATTTTGTATCTCAAATGAATCTTCAATGATTTCACCTTTTCTGTGAATCACATTCAAAACCTCTTGTTGCACTGGTCCCCCTAAATATAACTTTGCGTCAAACTCCGGAAAGTCATCCAATACTTCAGATAATGTTACATCAAGTTTTTTATTTAATATAAAACCAATTGTTCCGTTCTCATTATGTTCTGTTAAATAAATCACAGACTTTTTAAAAACATCTTCCAAAAAGGGTGTTGAGATTAAAGTTTTTCCTTTTGCGGGTTTTATCATTTTATGAGAAGCATTTTTTTTGTTTGACTCCATTCCGGAGTTGTTAATCTGTAAAAATAAACTCCGCTTGATAAACTATTTCCTGTGAACTCAACCGTGTTCAATCCTCTTTCCATTTTTCCTGCTACAAGTGTCGCAACTTCTTTACCCGTTATATCATAAACAACAAGCGTCATAAAAGTGGACTTAGGCAAATAGTATTGAATTATAGTTTTTGGATTAAAAGGGTTAGGATAGTTCTGTGATAATTCATAATCTTTTATAACACCTGTTTCATTTGAAATATTAACTATGTTTGCATAACTGATTTTTGCAATTGTTTCAATCTCTGCTAATCCGGATTTATTTAGATTATTAATCGTTCCGGTATAATTTTTTACATACACTCTTAATCTGTTGGCTAATACCGGTTGAATAGGAATTGATTTACCTTCATCAGGAATAACTCCCGTTGAAATAATTCTTCTCACTTCTAATGAATCTTTGAAAAATACAACTTCACAATCATTTACTTTTATGTTTGTGCCGTTTGTAATATTCTCAAGTATATTATAAATTTTTAACTCTCTGATTTCTAAATATAATTCCCAACTTAATTCAACAAATTCATTTGCTCCGCCGTTAGATATCCAGTTAACATTTAAATCTTTGTTTCTTGCTTTTCTGTCAGTTACATTTTCACCTTTATAATTTCCGTAATAACTGCTTTGAGTTACCTCAGCAGAAGTTGAGACGTTTGTGAACGATGCTTCATTAATTGAGTTTGGTATTGGCATTGAAGTATGGCCCGCATGACAACCTACACATTTACCTCCGGAACCCATAATACCAAAATTCATTCCGAATACGTGAGCAAGTTTGCCTTCACCATTCTGTAAAACTTTTCCTTCTTCATCTATTAACTGTTCAAACATTGATACATTTGCAGGAGCTTCTCCAAATGCGAGTAATCCCGTTATATCAATTGGTTCTTCTCTGAATAAAATCGGTAAATCTTTTCCGTTCGGATCTTGTCTCTGAAAATTTAAAAAGAACTGAATCTTTACATTTTTCTTTATATCAGGTGCATTATCTATAGGAACATCAACAGGTGCGTTTGCATAAATATTTAAACAGTCAAATCTGAATAATCCACCCTGATAAAATGTATTTGGATTTGAAGTAGGTGGTAATAAATTTTCATCAAATGTAGTTAAGTAAGGTAAACTTGCTGGTCTTGTTTTTGGTGCAAGTATCTCTGCATTTAAATCCATCTTACCGGGTATATCTGTTAATAACTGAATTCCTGTTCCGTTAAAATCCGAGATATAAATTCCGTAATCCTGATACTCAACTGAATTGGTTAATGAAAAAATTATTTTATTGTTATTAACAGGAACAGGATCGGTTGCATAAGGTGGTTGAAGTGTTCCTAATGATGGGGGATTTTGGATATATAAGTTCGTAGTAGTATCAGTGCCGAGAATATATTTGTATTCACTCATACTTCTGTCGTAAAATCTGATTCCGGGACTGTTACTTGAATAAGTTAATCCTCCGTCCGGAAAATAGACTGAAAACATTTTTCCGTCTGATGTCGTTCTTGGTCTGTAACTGAAAAATGTTTTTCTGTTTCTCGGATCTGTTCCCACTGATTTCATATCATCACCATCAGGTCTTATTGAAATATTTTGCCAGATGTTTGCAATATCACTTGTGAGAGCAAGTGAATCAATTCTTGTGAGATTATTATTTGTTAAATTACTCGGCTTGTCAATATTTAATAACCATCTTGAATATATAACTCTTCCGTTTGATAAATCCATTGTAGGTTTATCTGCACCGTTTCTTTCTGTGGTAACTCTGAACATATTGGAACCGTCAGGATCCATAATATAAATATTTGTGGTAGGGTATCCGTCTATCTGTGAAAGTGTCGGAAATCTTGTCGATGCAAAAAATATTTTATCGTTGGAGTAATACATCGGGTCAATATCATCGTATTTCAAAAATTTATTCGCCGCCACTCCGAACTGTGATAAATTTATATTTCTGTCTGTCTTGGTGAGTTTCCTAAGGGAATTGTCATTTAAATTAAGTTCATAAATTCTCCAGTTACTGTCTAAATGTTCAACTCCGGATAATATAATCTTTTCTCCTGACCAGTGAACATTGGGCTGCTGAACATCTATTAATCTGATTCCTGAAATAACCATCGAACTGTCAATCAATGTCGTGATAGAGCCGTCTGTATTTCTTACATTTAATGCACCGCCTACAATTTTAAATCTTGAATAAGGACCCGTTCCCGGTAATAAACTTGAATTGTTATAATATAAACTTCCACCCTGAACTATATTTCTTGATACAAATACAATTTTATCAGTTACTTGACTGTAAGATTCTGCTGAAACTGTCAGGAAAATTAATACAAAAAATAAAATACGCCTCATACCTATAAATTATTTAATATTTCTGAATTTTTCAGTATATTATTTATTATTTTGTTGTCATATAAAATACGAAAGAATGTAAATTTATTTTTCATTGATAATATTTAATTTATTATATAAGTTCCTTTAATATTTTATCAACAGATTGTTCACAATCAAATCAAAACTTAAATATCAATGGAATCTCTCAAGAAATTCTACTTCTTTGTACTTACATTTCTTCTTTTAACATCTTACGGTTTTTCACAAGGCTTAAACAGTGTATCAACTCCTGACGGAATTATTGTTTTTGCTGCCGGAGATAATGGTTTAATCCTAAAATCTACTAATGCCGGTGATAACTGGTCTGAGTATAATTTAGGTGCTGAAAGTTATAAATCAGTTTCTACATTCGGTGATGATGTATGGTTTGCCGGAACTAACGGTAAAGTTACTAAAACTCTGAAAAATGCTTCTCCTTTCAGTTTTTTTCAGGCACCGACTGCTAACACTTTAAATTCAATTAATTTTATAAATAACTCTGTAGGTTACCTTTGTGGTAACGGTGGTGTGGTTTACAAAACTGTTAACGGTGGTGTAAACTGGACTGCTGCTAATACCGGATTACCAAATGTTAACTGGAAATCTATCTCATTCAGAGATGCTAATAACGGTATAGTTGCCGGTGATAATGGTAATGTATATATCACTAATAATGGCGGAACTTCCTGGACAGTTCAGAATACCGGTCTAACAAGAAACTTATTAAAAGCAAAAGCATTCGCATCGGGTTATGTTGTTTCTGGTGAATGGGGTGCTTTAGCAATTTATAACGGTTCTGCTTGGTCAGTTGTTAATACTAGAACAGTATCCGATATCAGAGGTATCACAGGTTCTTCTTTAACTGATATTCATATTTGCGGTGGCGGTGGTTTTATCAGAAATAATACAAACAACGATTCAAAATTTTATACTTTTGAAATAAATCCAATGCAGGCAAATCTTGTTGACATTCAGTATTTCAATGCAACAATCGGATTTGCTGTAAGCAGTCTTAACAAAGCAGTTATCAGAACTACTAACGGCGGAACTGCATGGACTTTAACAGGCGGTACTACAGTATCAAGAACCTGGCAGAATAAATTAACTGCAACAAGCGGTATTGGTAATACTCTCTGCAGACACAGCAGAAACAGAGATGCAATGTATGTAACTTATGGAAGTAATATTTATGTTTCCTGGAACAGAGGTGATAACTGGACTCAAATTGCAAGTTGGGGTTCACTCGGTTCACGTGCTCACTCTTTTTATGTTAATCCTTTAGATACTAATATAATGATGGCGGCAGTTGTTTCTACTCCTGACAAAATTATAAGATCAACAAATCATGGGCAAACATGGTCAACTATTTTATCACAAAATTTCAGTAACTATGGTCAGCCATTAGAACAAGATCAAAACAATCCTAATAATTATTATTTTGCTCCTGATAACGGTGGATTCTGGAAATCTTCAAACGCGGGTGCTAACTTTACTGAAATCAGCGGTAACTATCCTTTCAGAAGCCCTTGCGACGTTTTAGTAATGTGGGATAGTTCTAACGTTATTTTTGTTGGTGATGGTGTTACCGGTTCAGGTCAGGCAAAAATTTTCAGATCTTCTAACGGTGGTGTAAACTGGACTGATATCAGAACTGTAAGAGCAAGTGAAACTCCTTCTTTATGTAATACAGTTTTTGATTTAAATAAAATATTCGCAACTGAATGGTCAGGCGATAGTGTTTACAGATCAACCAATGGTGGTCTTTCATTCCAAAATATAAGAGGTAATGGTTTCTCAGGTTGGGCATCTGATATTTGTCATGAAGATCCTAACTTTGTTTATATAGGAAACTATGGTCCTGCAAGTGCTTTTACTTTAGATAATACTGTAAATTGGATTACAGGTGTAACCGGTATGAATAATTCAGGTGCAGGTGTAATGGTTCCTGAAAGAGGTTGGATTATTTCACAGCAAACTTCTAATCTCTATAAAATGAATATCACTTATACTACTCCGACAGTATTATTAAATATTGTTGAAGTTTTACCTGGTGTTCCTGAAAGTTTTGAACTTTCTCAAAATTTCCCGAATCCTTTTAACCCTGAAACAAATATCAAATTTAATATTCCTGTCTCAGGTAATGTTTCTTTAAAAGTTTTTGATATTTCAGGTAAAGAAGTTTCAACTCTTATAAATGAAGTTAAACCTGCAGGTTATTATGAAGTTACCTTTAATGGTTCTAATTTATCTTCAGGTGTTTATTTCTACAGACTTGAATCTAATTCGTTCAACGTAACACGAAAAATGTTACTCGTAAAATAAAATTTTCTTCTAACCCGGTTGATTAAGTTCAACCGGGTTTTTTTATATCTAAATATAATCTTATGAAACTATTATTTACTGTTTTGTTCATACTTTCCTTCTCTATCAATTCATTCTCTCAGGGTTTTAATTCTATTTCTACCTCTGACGGAATAAATGTTATTGCCGTCGGCGATAATGGTCTTGTATTCAGAACTTCCAACGGTGGAAATTCATGGTCTCAGAATATTTACGGTTCTGAAAGTTTTAAATCAGTAACTACCATTAACGATAATGTCTGGATTTCCGGAACTAATGGTAAATTATTTAAAACTTTTAAAACTAATTCACCATTAAATGAAGTCCAACTTACTACAACTAAAACTTTAAAGTCTGTTCATTTTGTAAATGACCAATTAGGTTTTACCTGTGGTGAAGATGGTCAGTTATTCAGAACAACAAATGGTGGATCTTTCTGGGCAGCATTTAATTCAGGTATTAGTCTCACGAATGATTTAAACTCAGTTCATTTCAAAGACGAAAACAATGGTGTTGCAGTTGGTGAAGCCGGTTCTGTTTATATTACAACTAACTCAGGTGTTACCTGGACAAGTCTTAACGCAGGAACTACAAGAAATTTATTAAAAGTTTTATACTTGAATGATGGTATCGTGATTTCAGGTGAGTGGGGAACTCTACTCACAAGAGTTGGTGTGAACTGGAATTCTATACCGGTAAGAAATATTACTGATATAAGAGGTATTACAGGTACAAGTTTGAACAATTTAAGAATTTGTGGTGGCGGTGGGTTTATCAGAAATAATTTAAATGGTAGTAACAACTTTTTTAATTTTGAAAAAAATCCGATGTTGGCTAATTTAGTTGATATCGTTTATTATAATGATAATATAGGATTTGCAGTCAGCAGTCTAAATAAAGCAATTATCAGAACTACTGACGGAGGTCAATCTTGGGCTTTACCTTCAGGAACTACAATGTCATTTAATTGGCAATTAAAACTTGCCGCATCTAACGGTATCGGAAATAACCTTTGTCCTCATCCGACAAACAGAGATGCAGCATTCGTAGTTTATGGACTTAATGTGTACAGAAGTTGGAATAGAGGTGATAACTGGACTCAAATAGCCACGATTTCTGCGACAGGAACAAGAGCTCATTCATTTTATGTAAGTCCTGTTGATACAAATATATGGCTCGCTGCGGTTGCGGGAGCACCAACTGATGCAGTTGTGAGAAGCACTAACTATGGTCAGACATGGACTACAGTTATCGCACGTAACTTCAGTTCTTATGGTCAACCACTTGAAATGGATCAGAATAATCCTTCAACTTTTTATTTTGCTCCAGACGGAAATACTACAGGATTTTTTAAATCAACTGATAATGGTGCTACATTTAACAATATAAGTATGGGTACAAATCCATTTACTTCACCTTGTGATATTATTGTTGAATGGGATAACTCAAATATAATGTTCATCGGAGATGATGGTGCTGATATTCATAAAACTACTAATGGTGGTGTAACTTGGGTCACAGTAAAACCGGGTTCTTCTTCTGAAGTTCCTTCTATGTGTAATTCTGTTTTTAATACTGATATTTGTTATGCAACTACTTGGGCATCTCCTCAGGTTTTCAAAACTGTAAACAAAGGAGACAACTGGAATCTTACTAATACTGCCGCATTCTCAGGATGGGGTTCTGATTTATGTCGTGAAGATCCTGATTTTGTAATCACCGGTTCTTATGGTCCAAACGCAACCTATACTACAAATAGCGGTACAACATGGAATCAAATTTCTACAGGTTTAAGCGGTTCGGGTGCTGGAATGCTTGTTATTGATAGAGGTTTATCACTCAATATGCAAACTGGTGGTCTTTATAAACTAAATGTTACTTATTCAGTTTTAACAAACATTTCTGAAAATTTCTATTCTTCAACTATTCCAACTGATTTTAGTTTACAACAGAATTTTCCAAATCCTTTTAAT
>DOWN01000310.1:0-243 GCA_003519545.1 Bacteroidota bacterium | reverse complement strand
GAATTTTCCAAATCCTTTTAATCCTTCAACTAAAATCAGATTTGATTTACCATTCTCATCTGAAGTTAGTTTAACAGTGTATGACTATCTCGGAAGGGAAGTTAAACAGTTAATTAACGGTATAAAACAAGCAGGTGCTTATGAAATAGAATTTGATGCTTCAAATCTTGCTTCAGGAATTTATTTTTACACTTTAAAAACCGGGTCTAACATTACTACTAAAAAAATGACTCTGATTAAATA
>DOWN01000179.1:4388-5868 GCA_003519545.1 Bacteroidota bacterium | reverse complement strand
TTGACTGTCACTCAAGAGGTCGCGGGTTCGAGTCCCGTCGGTTCCGCAAGAATCAAGAGGTCGTCCCGATTTATCGGGAAGTCCCGTCGGTTCCGCAAGAATCAAAGCCGGTGTTTGAATAAACATCGGCTTTTTTATTAATGTTAAGTTTCAAGAGGTTCACCGATTTATCGGGAAGTCCGTCGGTTCCTCAATTCCAAAGCCGGTGTTTGAAAAAATAAAAACGCATTTAGTCTAAACGAATTCAAAATGGAAATGTAAAACTACAATAATATATAATTCTTGTTTTTAAACTTCTTAGGGAAATACTTAATAAAGAAAATTTTTCTTACTTAAATTTTTTTATTCAACTGTTAATTTAATTTTCCATTTGATCTGACTAACTATTCAAAATCAAAATATGATGTAATTTATAAAAGATAGATTTTGTCATTCAATTATTTTATTTGGTAAAGATATTCGTTATTAATATTTTATATTAAAAACCTTATATTTGTAATTAACAAATATGTCAAAAATACCATTTAAAGTATCAGCCCGAACAGCAAGACTTATTGGAAGAGAGAATATCTCTTCATCTAAAGGTGCAATTATAGAATTAGTTAAAAATGGATATGATGCTGATAGTCCTTTGAGCATTGTATATTTTGACAATAAATATTCTAGAATTAACAATGAACTTTCAATACATGAATATATGACCCTTATTAATAAAGGGATCCCTAAAAATATTTTAGAAAAAACATATACATTTATAGATGAGAAATATTTAAAAAAAATTGATATTTCTGAAGTTAATAATATAGAGTTAAAAAATAAACTTAAGAACTTGAATTGTTTATATATTATAGACTCCGGCGAAGGTATGACTCAAAAAATAATCAGAGAACATTGGATGACAATTGGTACAGATAATAAATCAGTTGATATTTTCACAAAAACGGGAAGAGTAAAAGCAGGAGCAAAAGGTATTGGAAGATTCGCATTAGATAAATTAGGAAGTAAATGTGAAATGATCACAATTTTTAACCCTTCAAATCATGAAACGGATATTGACGAAAATAACCTTAAAACAAAAAATAGAGGATATATATGGAAGGTGAATTGGTCAGATTTTGAAGGTGAATTTAAAACAATTGATAAAGTGAATGCTGAGTTACATGGAATTAAAAGTAACAGTCTTAAATCTGAAATTTTAAAAAATGTTGAAGGATTTGATTTTTCTGAATTATTTAAAAAATTTAATTTTGAATTCGGTACAATATTAAAAATTTCCGAATTAAGAGACGATTGGGATGACTTCTATGTTAACCAAGTATTTAACGATTTAGAAGTATTAGTACCACCTAAAGAAAATTCAAATTTTTCAATTTTTTTATTTAGTTCTCTAAATAAAAATCTATATGGTGAAATAACTGGTTCAGTTTGTGATGATTATGATTACAAGATTGAAGCAAAAGCCGACAAAGACCAAAATATA
>DOWN01000179.1:0-4335 GCA_003519545.1 Bacteroidota bacterium | reverse complement strand
AAATAACTGTTTATCGAAATGAATATGATTTAGAAATGATTGATCCAGATTTTTTCGAAAGACCAGCCATGCAAGAAAAACCATACAGAAAGTCGGACTTTAATAAGGGAAGCTGGAAAATAGAAAAGACTTTTTCTCAATTATTACCAGGGTATAAAGACAGGGATGATTCAAATGTGTTTGAAAATATTGGTAATTTTGATTTTACTTTGTATTTCATGAAAAAAACCTATGATTCCAGTGATGCTGAGAAATTTTTTTATAGAAAATTTATGGCTAATCAAAGAAAAGACTGGCTCAATAAATTTGGTGGAGTTAAACTATTTCGAGACACATTTCGGGTAAGACCTTATGGTGAAGTAAAAGAATCTGCATTTGACTGGCTCGGGTTAGGAGCTAGAAAAGCACAAAGTCCAGCTGGTGCTGGAAAAAAAGATGGTGGCTATAGAGTTAATCCTGATAATGTAGCTGGTGTTATAAATATTTCAAGATTAACGAATGTAAATTTTGAAGATAAATCTAGTAGAGAAGGTCTTCAAGAAAACAAAACATTTCAAATTTTTAAAAAACTGATAGCGGAAATAATTAATATATTTGAAACAGATAGAGCTTATATAGCAAGGGAAATGAGTTTGTTTTATGATGATAAATATTCAGACGTAATAAATAAGGAGAAAGCTGAAGAATTAGCTAAATCTATTTTAGAGAATAATAAAAATAGAAAAGTAAATAATTCTGATGGAGAAGTTGCAAGTGAAGGGAAGAATCAATCAAGTGATGAGTTAGTAATCCTAGCTGAATTGAACAAAGAAAAAAATGTAGAAATAGAAAAGTTACGTGATGAACAAAAAGTATTGAGGGGATTAGCGTCAAGCGGAATAGTTTTAGCATCATTCAGTCATGACTTAAGCAAATTGAATAATGTCTTAAACTCAAGAATGGATAAACTTAAGAATTTAATATCTGAAAAAGTTTCTGAAAAAGATTATCTACATATTGAAGAAAGAAAAAACCCCTTTATTCAATTGGAGAAAATGCGTAAACAAGATATAAAATTACAGAATTGGTTAAACTTTTCTTTAGGAGCTGCTCGGAAAGATAAACGGACAAGAAAACAACTTTTTTTCAAAAAATATTTTAGTGAATTAAATTCTGATTGGCAAACAATTTTTGAAAACAGAGGAATAAAATTTAATATCTCACAAATTGAAGATATAGATATTAGAGCCTTTGAAATTGATTTTGATAGCATATTTAATAATTTATTTGTTAATTCTATCGATGCATTCAACTTATCAAAAGTAAATAGAGAAAGGGAAATTTTGATAAAAGCTTATACGAATGCAAAAGAAATAATTATTGATTATTACGATAATGGACCCGGATTGTCTAAAGATATAGACAAAGCTGAAAAAATATTTGAAGCTTTATATACCACTAAAAGAAATATTTATACTGGAGAAGAGGAAGGAACAGGTTTAGGAATGTGGCTTGTGCAATCAATTGCAAGAGATAATGATGCAAAAACAAACTTACTCTTTCCTGATGTAGGATTTGGTTTAAGAATAGCTTTCCCCATAAAATATAAAAAATCTGATAATGTATAGATTATTATTCATAGATGAACTTAAAGATGAGTTCAATGAATTTAAAGATTATATAGAAGAAAAAACTTCACAAGAAAAAATAGAAATTGTTACTCTTTTACCTTTAGAAACATTAGATGAGATGATTGAGGAAATAGTATCTATAAAACCTGATGCAATAATTTCTGATTTCATGCTAAATGAATATAAGGAAGATATACAATATAATATACCTTACGATGGTGTTGAATTAGTGCAAGGTTTCTTAAAAATTCGAGAAGGGTTTCCATGTTTTGTTCTAACCTCTTTTGATGATAATGCAATAAAAAAATGTGAGGATGTAAATATTGTTTATATAAAAGGAATTTTACATGGCTCAGAAGAGAAAGCAAATTCAAAAGCTAATTTTTTAGAAAGAATTGAAAATCAAATTTTGCATTATAGGAAGAAAATGGAAGAAACTGAAACTCGTTTGTTAGAACTCATAAAAAAAGGTGAAATTACATCTCTAGATGTTTACGAAATGCAAGAACTAATTGAGTTGGACACATTAGTTGAAAAAAACCTAGATAAAGAAAGTCAAATCCCTTTAAAATTAAAAGAAGAATTTGATTCCGACAAATTGAAAAATTTAATAGAGAAAGTGGATTTATTAAATAAAAAACTGAATAATGGCGAATAGTAAATTTCTTTTTCGCATACATAGACCTAAAAGAACATATAAAGGTGAAGAATTTTCTAATTATAGGAAATACAAGGATTTTTTAGCAAAAGATTTTAATTCAAGGTGTGGCTATACAGATTGCCTAGATTTTTGGTTTGGGGGAAAAAGGTCATTTCATATAGACCATTTCAAGCCACATTCAAAATATCCTCAGTTAAAAACAGTTTATTCAAATCTTGTTTATGTTTCATCATATGTAAATATTGCAAAAAGTGACGATGATGGGGATTATATAGATCCTTGTGAAACAAACTATAATGATCATTTTTATCGAGATAAATCTGGCAATATTCATGCTGAGGAAGATTCTAAATGTGCTGTTTATATGTATAATAAGTTAAAATTATATTTGAAAAGGTATGGGATTATATGGATGTTAGAACAGTTAGAAGAAAAAATGGAAACTTTAAAAGTTTTAATTCAAAAGAGTGATAATAACGAAGCAAAGGAATTATTTATTGAGGTTACATTTGAATACATGAAGTACAAAAAATATTTGAGAATTAATCAGTGAAAAACAAAAAAAGAACCGGTTCATTTTATACACCGAAAATTGTCGCAGAATTTATGGTCGATTATGTCTTTCAAAAGTTGAAAGGAAATCAAAGACAAAACATTAATATTTTAGAACCAAGTGTTGGAAACGGAATATTTGTAAAATCAATTTTTGAGCATAAATATTTATCAACAAATATCAATAAATTTTTAGCCATAGAAAAAAAGAAAATAGAGTTACGAAAAGCAAATCTTCATGCGAAAACTAAAAATTACAAAGGTATTAATAGTGATTTCTTAGAATTTCAGAATAATAATTCAGAATTATTTGATCTCGTAATTGGAAATCCACCTTATATAAAAAAAGTATATTTAAGTGATAAACAAAAAAATTTATGTCAGAATATTCATTTTTCTGCTAAGCTATCAAATTCAAAAACTAGAAATATCTGGACAGCATTTTTGGTAAGATGTATTTATTTTACGAATCTGGATGGAATTTTAGCATTTGTTCTTCCATCAGAATTTTTACAAGTAAATTTTGCAAAAGAGTTAAGAACTTTAATTTTAAAAGAATTTGAAAGAATTGAAATATTTACATTCAATGAACTACTTTTCTCAGATTCAAAAGGTCAAGATACGATTTTATTAATAGCAGAACGAAAATCTGCAAACAAGGGTGTTTTTTTTTGTAATATAAATAAATTAACAGATATCTCTAAAAGAGAATTTAATCTATCCGAAAATATAAATATTCGTGAATCAAAATGGACACATCATCATTTGAGTTCGGATGAAGTTATACTTTTAGAGAAATTAAAGAAACAACTTAAAACAATAAATAATTATTGCAGTTCGAAAGCAGGAATTGTTACAGCTGCCAATGATTTTTTCATAGTTGATATTAAAACTGTACAAAAGTATTCTTTAGAAAAATTTACTAAAAAAATCTTGCAAAAAGGAGTTTTCGTTAATGGAAGTGTTGTTTTAACTAAAAATGATTTCGCGGAATTAATTTCAATGTCAAAACCAACTTTTCTAATAACTCTTGATAAAAACTCAGAAATACATCTGAATAGTAAAATAAATGAATATTTGCAATTAGGTGTAGATAAAAATCTTAAAGAAAGATATAAGATTACGATTAGGGAAAAATGGTATGAAGTACCTAACATTGGTTCACCACCAGATGGTTTCTTTTTCAAAAGGTGTAATGTATATCCAAAATTAGTAAAAAATGATGCTAAAGTATTAGTAACTGATAGTGCTTATAAAATTTCAATGAATGACAACAATAAAATGGAAGATTTAATATTCTCATTCTATAATTCTCTAACTTTGTCGTTTGCAGAATTAAACGGGAGATATTATGGGGGGGGAGTTCTAGAGCTCACACCTAATGAATTTAAAAATTTACCAATACCATATCTAAATATTAACTTAAAATTGTTTAACACGTTTGTAGAGGAATTCAAAAGTAAGAAATCAATAAAAGAAATTTGTCTGAGAAATGATTTAATTTTATTGAAA
>DOWN01000291.1 GCA_003519545.1 Bacteroidota bacterium | reverse complement strand
GGTGAATAATTTCCTCTGCCTTTGCCTACGTAATTATATTCGAGTGAACTGATTTGAAAATAATCTCCGTTGCCTTGCCCGACAAATGAAAATGATACATTATAAACTGATGTATCAGTTCCGGGTTGATATTTATAAATTGTATCCTGAAAATTTATTGAGTCAAGATAAAATACATAAGCACCATTTCCGATATTTGAAAGTGAGTCAAGTCCCACAAACTGAACCCCTGATTTGACGGCTTTAAATCTGTCCTCTCCTGCATTTTGCAGAATTAATTTATCTTCTTCCGATAGCGTAAAATCAATTGTCCTGTTTTGATCATCAAAATCATTCACATATGCAGCACTGAATTTTAATTTATTATCAAAAAATTTTAAACTGTTTTTACCTGCGAGTAATGTTCTTGAATATCTCCTGTCTGAATATTCAAAGTCAACTACTATTCTTGAGTTGGATGTTATTATTCTCCTGTTCTTAAAAGTAATTGCACCTATTCCATAATCAATTATATAATCTTCATTTTCCCCCCTTGTTTGCAATTGCCCGTCCAGATAAACTTTTTCCGTTCCGGAAAGAACAAGTATGTTTAATTCATTCTCACTGCCTGTCAGTTTATATGGTCCTTGAACTCCATCTATTCCATTAAATGAATTCGTATTAAATTTCCCTCGCTGCACTGCTCCCGAAAATGTTAAATCACCAAAATCAAATTCACCATATCCTTTTGCACCTTGAATTTTTCTTTGAAATCTTAAAAACTCTGAATTATCAAAGTTAAGTTCAATGTCTCCGATTGTTGTAGAAATATTATTACTCCTCAGTTCAATAAAAACTTTATCTAGTTCCTGTAGTTTTTGAGTATTACCTTCAGGTTGAATAGGAGTGTTTTCATCTGTAAGTGCTGCCGTTATTTCTATATCATTTGTAACCTTCCCGTTTAATTGTAAACGAAACCCTGAATTTAGCGATAAATCTCTGTTAGATCCGAATGTAAATCCTCTGAAAATCGAACCGGATTTTTCTAATTGAGTGCCTTCAAACAAATTTGAAACAAAATCTGTTCTCTGTGTTGCTATTTCTATTGTATCTCCCGTTATTGTATCACGCGTAGTTATGATTTCAAAATTTGAATATTCTTCGCTGATATTAACCGGGAATAAATCATACTCTACTGTAAGATCATATATCCTGTTTGTATCCAGTTCATAAGTTTCAAATAAATTTTTGGATAATTTAATTTCTCCGTTTCTGTAATTTAAATTATAATCCTGAGATGGTTTAAGTTTTATTTTATAATCTAATGTTAATATATCTGAAAAATTAATTATGAACTTATCACCTGTTGAAATTATACTGTCGGTATAACTTATCTGAAAAGTCTGAATTTTTAAATTTGGATTTGATTGAGAGAGAAGTAATGATGGAAATAAAAAAAATAAACAATAAATAAATTGTAAAATAATAATCGAAAAATATTTGTTGTTTATTTTAATTGGCAATTTAATAACCGCGTAAAATTAATGTATATCCGTAAATGTGTCCTGGCTATATAATTTTTCCTCTGATGATTTTTTGTTTTTATTTGCAAAGTTTATGCTGAATACAATTTTTTCCTGATTCATATCAGCATTTGTATATGTTATATCATAAGGTATTCCTTCACTAATATCTACCGTTTTGTTTGGAGTATCAGTGAATTTTGAATATGTAAATTTAAGTCTTCCTGAAATAGATTTTTTAAATTTCCCTAACTCCATTGAATAATTGTGACTCATTGAATATGAATTTAATGAACTAATAGTTACCAATGAAGTCTCATCGTTATTTATCTTAAGTTCAAACGATAATTTTTTTAGTAAGAGATAGATTAAAAGAATTACAATTAATAATATAACAACGATTAGACTTATAAGAACAAATAATCTCCATGGACCATATTTCATCTTAATCTCAAGAGGTATCTGAGTTATAATCTTTTTATCTTTTAAAACCGGTTTAAAAATTTCAGGTACTGATTGTAAAGCAAATAATTCCTTAAACTGATTCACATACTCTTCGTCAAGAGACACATCAGTATTAGAAACTTCAAGAATTAAATTCCCTCCAATCGTAAACTCATCTTTAAAAATAGTATTGAGTGAAAAAGTCGGCGTTATATCCGGTAAGTTAAATGTTACGGCGAATCCTGTAACTTCTCCTTCCGGCGATACATTACTTACTGTCGAAGGTGTAATTGTTTGAGTTCCCAAAGATTTTACGGAATAATCCGATGATGTGAAGTCATCAAGTTGCACTTTCAGGTTTGCTGATTTTATTCTGTAAGGAAACAAATTCGATTTTAATGTAAGATTATTAAATACTTCCTGATATGCCTGCCCTTCATCAAATCCAAATCCTCTCAGTGTTTTACCGTCATAATATAATTTGCCTTCTGTAATTTTTGATTGAGTCTTTTGTGGTATTAAAACAATCGTTCCAATGTCTAAAGGTTTAAGTGTAATTGGTTTTTGTTTAATTCCTAATGACCGGAAAATTTTATCGTAATGTTCATATTCAGATTGACTTAATGCTTCAGGTGAATAAACTATTCCGTAAGCAACGAATCCTCTTGATATTCCGTCTTTCTCCTGAATGATTTCTGAAAATGGGAATAACAAAATTTTTCTTAAATTATTATCATTTCTTAATCTTTCATAAAATTCAAGTGTGTTTTTATAAGTTGAGTCACCGCTTCCGAAATTATCATTAATGTTATCGGTGAGCAACCAAATAATTCCGCGTTCATTATCCAATGAATTTATTCCGTCATCAAGTGCCTGAATCAAATCTGTTTTTCCGTAATCATTATCTTTGCCTATAGGAATTTTAAATTCATTAACTGCTTTATCCGGTGAAAAATTTTTTACATTTCCTGAAAATAAATTTATTGGTGATTCTATTCCTCTTTTTGTTTCAGACTTTGAAAATAAATTTACTGAAATATTATTTGCATCTTTCATTGAATTTTTCATCAACGCTTTTGCAAATAGTCTGAATGTCGAAGATGGATCGTTATAATATCCTGTCATAGAGCCGGATGCATCAAAATAAAATGTAATATTTTCTTGGGCTTTTACTCCCTGACTAAATAATATAAATATTATAAAAAAAATCTTTTTCAAATATGAATGTTTAATTTATCGTTTGAAAAACAAGTTAATATTCCTTTGTCGGATAAGGTAAAAATTTGATTATTGTCATACACTACTGAAATTATTTCCTGACTTCCGGAAACATTTTTAGAATTAATTACAAACCCTTCTGCTTCATTTGCATTATGCAAGTTATAAAATATTATTTTATTTTTTTTAGTTACGCTCAATACATTATCACTCAACGCTCTTACTATATTTTCTTCACTGTCTTCTAAAAAGTTTTCGGTCATACCTGAAATTTTATATTTACCCCAACCTTTACCAGTCCCAATTACAAGTGTTTCATTATTTCCTGCCAAAGAATTTATTTCGTAACTTGAAATTCCTGTGTATTTGAAACTTCTTTCGTTTAACAATATATTCATAAAATAAATGTCTTTTCTGTCAGAAAGAATAATTCCTGATTTAATTGCCAATAAATATGCCTCTCCTGTAATATCAGTTTCAATCTTTTCTGCAAACGGTTTGGTCTTATCGGCTGTGAAATCAAGTGACAAAACATAATTATCTATTAAAATAAAACATCTTGATTTATAAATTACAATATTACTTCCTGCATTGTATTCAACTT
>DOWN01000025.1 GCA_003519545.1 Bacteroidota bacterium | reverse complement strand
ACAACAACTCTTCATATCTTTTATTATTTTTCATAATATTAATTTACAAATTTTTCTTTTTAAAATATTCCTGAATTTTTTTCACGGCATGAAAATAATTTGCTTTCATACCTCCGACCGATTTATTCGTAATTTGTGAAATCTCTTCATAACTTAAATTTTCATAAAATCTCAGATTAAAAACAATCCTTTGCTGCTCAGGTAATAACCCAATTGCTTTATCAAGAAATTTTGATTTTAAATCAGAGTCAAATTTTTCATCCGCACCTGCTTCATCAGAAGAAAGATGATAACTTTCATTCTCAATGTCGGCAGATCTTGAAAGAATTCTGTTTTTCTTATTTAAATGGTTAATACTGTAGTTCACTGCAATTCTGTAAATATAAGTAAAAAATTTTGATTCACCTCTGAAATCTTTTAACGAACTGTATAGTTTAATAAAAACTTCCTGTGTTATATCAGATGCATCATCATGATCAAGAACCATCTTTCTTATTAATGAATAAATTTTTTTCTGATATTTTCTGACTAAAGTATTATAAGCATTTATGTTACCATTCTTAAATTCATCAATAAGAATTAAATCATCTGTATCGTTATTTATCAGATTACCGGTCAATATAATAAGTTATAAATTTGACAATATTAAAGATAAAAAGTTTAATTTAAAATTGATATTAAACTTTTTAAACAAATAGACGTTTAAAAATTAATATATTTAAAGATTTAATTTAATTAATTTTGTTGTTAAAAATAAGTAATTTGTCAATAAAAAAGGGAATATCAATAAATAAATTACTGTCTTTACATAATTTATTTTATATAGTTTTACCGGTAATTTTTTTATCACTTGTGATTTACTTGTCGGTAAGATCTTCAACTATTCCTGTTAACGCAGAATTACCTGATTTTAATATAAAAAACACTGAAAATGATAAGATTGTAACTCCTACCTCTGAAGTTGAAAACCCCATTCAAACCGGTGAAAAAGTTAATAAAAAAATTGAAGTAAATAATTATTTTGTCGAGAATTTATTAAATAACTGGACAGATTTATTTGAACTGTTTGCATTTAATCCGGCTTACGCCCAGAAAGTCAAATCCATTGATTCATTAAAATTAGAAAATATTTCGGAAGTTGTTAAGACAACCAATGATGAATTCCGTCCGGGCAAATTAGGTAATGTTCAAAAACTTGTTGAAGAATACGGAGATATTATTAAAAGGGAATGTGCTTTTTATAAATTAGATTGGCGTTTGATTCTGGCAATGATAAGACAAGAGTCTTATTTTAATACAGAAGCAGTTTCACACGCAGGGGCTTTTGGACTTATGCAAATTATGCCGAGAACAGGAGCAGGTATTCAATCTGAATTAAAAATTGATGAAACAAGAACACCTGAAAATAATCTTATTGCGGGAATTTATTATTTTGCAAATATGACCGCAACATTTGATTTTGTAGGTGAAGATAAATTCAAATTTGCTCTTGCATCTTACAATGCCGGACTTGGCAGAGCAATTGATGCAATGACTATCACTGCATATTTAGGTAAAGATTATACTGTGTGGGATAATGTCAAAGAAAGTTATAAGTTATTGCCATCATCAAATGACTCTTTACATGCATTGGTTTGGCCCAATTCAAAAAGACCTCAGTATGGTGCTTTGAACAACTGGAAAGAACCATATAATTATGTTAACAGCATTATGTTTTATTATAATGAATATAAAAAATTATACGAAAGTAATCTCCCTGAAGAAAAAGTAACTAAAAAGAAAAAGAAGAAAAAAAAATGAATTTATCTGATTCAGAAGTAAAAGAATATTTTGATAATATAAAATCGGTTGAAGAGACTAGAAAATTATTTCCTGTTGCAGAGTCTTGTGTTTATCTTGATAATGCCCATTACTCACCATACTCGCTGGAAACGAGAAGGAGATTGACTGAGTTTATAAATAAATTCACATTTGAAAATTATAACTTAAGTTTATTTAATTACCGGACTTCAGATAATCTGAGAAGATTATGTGCGGAATTAATTAACTCCGGCAAAGAAGAAATAGCAATTACAACAAGTGCTACTCACGGATTAAATATTTTTGCTAACGGAATAAATCTAAGGGAAGGTGATAAAGTTGCATTTGCAGATTCAGAATTTCCTGCATTGGTTTATCCATGGTTAAATCAGGAAAAATTAAGAGGTATAATATCCGTAAAAATTCCATCTAAAAATGGTATAATTAAATTTGATGATATTGAAAAAACTATTATTGAAAATGAAATTAAGGTATTAACTATTTCAAGTGTTGGATTTTTAGGATACAGATGTGAACTAAACAGAATTTCTGAATTGTGCAGAGAAAGAAATGTATATCTTGTAGTTGATGCAATTCAAAGCACGGGAATAATTCCATTGGATGTAAAGAAAACCGAAATTGATTTTTTAGCGATGGGTTCTCAGAAATGGATGCAATCACCGGCAGGGATAGGATTTTGTTATGTGAATAAAAAAATATTGGAAAAATTAAATCCCTCTTATGTCGGAACTACAAGTATTAAATATGATTTCAAAAATTTCTTAAATTATAATCTGGATTTTGCGGAAGGTTCACAAAGATATGAAAATTCAACTTTAAACACGCTCGGAATGATTGGGATGACAAGTACAATAGAATTATTTATGAAACTTGGAGTTGAAAATATTTTTAATCATATAAAAAAGTTACTTGATGTTTTAGTCTTGAAAATTGACAAATCAAAATTCAGAATTGAGTCATTAACT
>DOWN01000241.1 GCA_003519545.1 Bacteroidota bacterium | reverse complement strand
TTTATTTTTTCTCTATTTTTTTTAAATTTTTATCCGGAAACCTTTCTGAAATTTATATACAAAACAATTCAAATGAGTTAGTAGATGTTGAGTTAAACAATTTTTTAAATGCATTTATTTTGATCAAGGAGATACCACATGAAATTTATGGCACTGACTCACCAATTCCCACTTACATTTATAAAAAAGAAATTTTAATTGTGAATATTACTTTTGATCGATTTACTTTTTGTAGAATAATAAATGAAGAAATTGAAAAAAATATTAAGTTATTATCTGAATAAATTAAACTAAGGTTATTTAATATATAAAATTAAAATTAAAAAAAATTTAATTCATGGAACTTTTTTAGATATGTTGAGTATCTAAAGCCAAACAATGTCCGAATTTTTAAAAGTAAACTGAATTTTATGGTTATTCATTACTGCCGAATTACAATTTAATCTACATTACCAAACACTGTATTCACTGAAAATTGGAATATAAATTTTTCTCTTTGATGAAATATATTTTTCATCGGTTTAGAATTGAATTAGCAATATCCTTTTTTTGAAACAATATTTAAAGAGATGAAAATTCTATTTAACAAATATATATTGTTTTTATTTATTCTATTCTTCAGTTCATGTGCTATTAGTCCAAACGACGAAACAATTTTAAAATTAGTTTATGAACATTCTTTTTCAAAAAATCAAAATAAGATAAATTTTATTGGAGTTTTATTTGATATGGAGATAATGAAAAAAAATCCATCTTACAAAGATTATTCCGGTAATAAAATTTTCCCTGTTGTAATAAAAACTGATTATGCTCAATATACTCTCACGTATGGTTATACAAAATTCGGTCCCGGTAAATATGATCGTTTTCTGGAGAAAACTGAAAATTGGGAGTATTTTTTCACAAAAGATGAAAGAGGGAAATGGAAAATTCTTAAAAGAGAATTAAACTCAAAAGAGAGCGAAGTTGAAAACTGGAAACCCGGTTCAACTAAAAATGAAGAATTTTATAAAGACAGAATAAAGTTTAAAAAGGAAAACCTAGATAATTGAATTCAAATCTTGAAAATATTGAATTAAATCGTTCAAAATTTAATTTATTAAAATCTCTTAAACCAATTTTTTCACTAAAAGTAATATTGGTTGTATCATATATTTATTTTTCTGTTCTGTTAATTCAAATTACGTTACAGTATATACCATATAACACTGATGTTGCATTCCTAAGAATAAAACAGGATGCAATAGAAGTACCTTTTAATAAAATTACAATATTCATTGATTCAATTTCGGGAGAATTAATGTATGGGCACAGTGTTGTCGCTGGAAATGAAAGACCCTTTAAAGGGAAATTTTTGAGGGAGAATGAAAATTATAAAGTAATTGCATCTGAACCTGGTGATGATAAATATGATGGCGAATTCAGTTTTACAATAATTCCGGGTGAAAATAAAATTAAAGGAGTATGGGATACTTATGACAAAAAACTTTTAGTTACAAAACGAGAATATGAACTTTCAAAATTTACTTTCACTTATAATCCAAATCGCTTATTACCTAATGCAGTGAGTTGGAGATTACTATATAATAGTGATGATTATTTAAAAAATAATACCGAAAGAGAATTTTTGACGGATGATGTTTTAAAAGTAAATGCATCAAGTCAGATATTAACAAAAAATGATGTAGAAAATATGTATAAAGGTGATCTTGAGATTATTAGAAATTCAATTTATGCAAGACATGGCTACAATTTTAAGAATGAAAATATGAGAGCGGTATTTTATTCAACTAGCTGGCATTGGAATATTTATGATAATGTAGAACACCGGTTAACTGAAATTGAAAAGAAAAATATTGAAATGATTAAAAGGTTCGAAGAGCATGCGGAAAGGTTTTATCTTGATGGGCGCAGATGAGAAGTTATATTAAGAATAGATATCAAATTTTGAAACAGATACAACTTTGTGTCCAAATTTTTGGAGTATGGACAAATTATGGAAAAAGGGATCAATTATGATATATCTATATGTTTGGATGTTATATTTATCCAGAAATGAGTTTATTAATTATAAAACTTTCTAAACTAATTGATACTTCAAGAAATATAAAATAAATCTGATATATTTAAAAATCTTTGTTTAACAATTAGAATTAATATATAAGTTATTCAATTTTATATTTCAGTTTAATAAATTTTTTGTATGATTTTAAAAGAATTCACTTTTAAACTAAATTTAAAAACCAATGAAAAAAATTACAAATTCTGTAAAACTTTCACCGAAGAGTGGAAAAAAGATCACTGAATTCCCATTCATTTTAACTTTATTGTTAATTATTGTATTAATGACTTTCAGTCTGGTTTCATACGCACAATCAAATCGTAATGATCCGGCACCCGATGGATGTGCAGCTTGTGGGATATTTGGTGGTTTAATGATTTTGATACCAATCATATGGTTCGGTTTATGCATTGCACTTTTGGTTTGGGTTGCACGAGATGCAAAAGCACGTGGGATGGACAGCTCTGTCCTATGGATGATTTTGGTTTTAATTACAGGTCCAATAGGGTTATTAATTTATATTTTTTCACGACCCCAAGGAAATCTCATTCAATGCTCTCATTGTAATAATAAACGACTTCAAGCAAGTGCAAAATGTCCACATTGCAACAATATCTGAAACGCCCTGAACTATATTTAATTACTGTCATTATATTAATTTCTTTGTTACTGTTTGATTCTTTCAGAAAACCTGATGACCAAATTACTGCAAAAATTTATATATCATCTGTTTTTTTATATCAAAAATTAGGACGACCATTATTTAAAGATAGAATAATTTGTCGATATAATCCTTCATGTTCCAATTATTCTATCAACTCAGTTAGAGAATTTGGTATTTGGAAAGGTCTTAAAATGACATATGAAAGAATAAATTCATGTAATTAAAATAATGATAATTAAAAATTATTTTTAACATTGATATTAATTTTAATGAATAGTTCTAATTTTTCTTTAGCCTAAGTTGAGGGTGAAATAAATTTTAACCTAATTAAAAATAGTATCTGTATTAAATAAGTTAAAAATTATTGTAAAATATTCCAAATAAATCTTTTAGATGACTAAAATTTTTGAAAATTACATAGGATAATATGAGTTTAAGTTTCAACTTTATGCTGAAATTTGTGAATGGTTTGGTTATGGTTTATTAATTCAGGTGACTGTTTTTGTTTCAGATAATATTATTAATCTAGCGGAAATATTGATTATTAAAAAAGAAGATAGCATACCAGA
>DOWN01000286.1:6921-7213 GCA_003519545.1 Bacteroidota bacterium | reverse complement strand
TTTATTTAATTTCATTAAGAATAATTAGTGAAATTTTGAGTCATAATTAATATAGGTTTATATTTTTATGTGAAATAAAGGTGATTTCACATATTCTCGTTAACACATATTAATTTTATTCTTATTTTTAAAATACGTGAAATTATCAGGATTGGATTGGTTTATATTATTAGGCAAAAAATTTTTTTATACAATTCTGCATAAATACATATTTATATATTTAAATTTTCATCAAAATTTATTATTTTGTAGATTATAGCAATTTGCGCCCGTAGCTCAATCGGATAGAGCA
>DOWN01000286.1:543-6840 GCA_003519545.1 Bacteroidota bacterium | reverse complement strand
GCATCAGCCTTCTAAGCTGAGGGTTAATGGTTCGATTCCATTCGGGCGTACAAAAAACGTATTTTTTACTTAAATTACTGTTTTTAGCGGATTTAATGTCCGCTTTTTTTTTATAAGGAGATTAAAATGGAAAAAATTGCTTTAGTTACAGGTGGTTCAAAGGGTATTGGCAGAGCTTGTGTAAATTCTTTGATTAAAGATAATTATATAGTTATAGATGCTTCAAGAAGTGAAGTAAAATTAGATTCCGAAAAATATCATTTTTTTAAAACCGATGTTGCTTCAGAAAAAGATATAAATTCCCTATTCACATTTATTGAAGAAAAATATGGCAGACTTGATGTCTTAATTAATAATGCCGGATTTGGAAGATTTGCAAAATTAGAAGATTCAAAACTTTCAGATTTTGATGAGATGTTTGCCGTTAATGTCAGAGGTTTATTTATTTGCACACAAAAAGCCCTTAAATTTATGCTTAAACAAAATTCAGGGTTTATTGCAAATATTTCTTCAATCGCGGGTAAAAACAGTATTGAACAAGCCTCAATATATTGTGCAACGAAACATGCCGTTATGGGATTAACTAAATCATTATTTCTTGAAGTTAGAAAATCAGGTGTCAGAGTTATTGCTATATGTCCAGGCTCTGTGGATACAAATTTTTTTGACCAACCCGGGACTCAATTACATTCAGAAAGAAACTCATTATTAGCACCACAGGATGTAGCGGATGCGGTTATGTTTGCATTGAATAGTCCTGAAAGATGTTTGGTGAATGAAATAGAACTTAGACCTTTAAATCCTGTTAAAAAATCATAAACTTTTCATTTTATTGGAATTTTTTTGTATTTGATTGATGTTATAAAGGCATATTTTAACCATAAAAATCGAAATGGTAATCAATACAAATAAATCAATTGATCCAAAAAAATTAAGTTTAGCATATAATTACTGTAAGAATATTACAAAAACTTATGCTAAAACTTTTTATTTTACATCGGGATTTTTACCTGAAAAGAAAAAAAATGCTGCTTATGCAATCTATGCATTTTGCAGATATATAGACGATTTAGTTGATTTAAAATCAGTAAAAAAAGAAGCCGATCCTGAAATCAAAATTTATAAGGCAATTCAAAAATGGAAAGAAGATTTACAGTCTGTATATGACGGTAAAGTGATTGATCATCCTATTATGATTGCATTATATGATACCCTTTCGAAATTTAATATTCCACAAAATCTTCCCAATGAATTAATTGACGGTGTTGTAATGGATATGACAATCAACCGATATGATGATTTTGAAAATTTAAAAAACTATTGTTATAAAGTTGCCTCAGTTGTAGGTTTGATGACACTTGAAATTTTTGGTTATGAAAAAGAAGAAGCAATAGAATATGCTATAGATATGGGAATAGCGATGCAGTTAACAAATATATTGAGAGATGTAAAAGAGGATGCGGAAAAAAACAGGATATATATTCCTAAAACTGAATTTGAAAAATTTAATTATTCAGAAGAAGAATTTAAAACATTCAGGTTTAATGATAACTTTAAAGAATTGATGAAATTTCAGATTGAAAGAGCAAATTATTTTTATGATAAAGCACAGAACGGAATTAAATTTTTAGACAAAGATTCAAGAGTCACAGTCGGACTAATGAGTATGAATTACAGAAGGATATTGGAAGAAATTGAATCAATAAATTTTAACGTATATACAAGCCGGGCATACGTTCCTTTTTATAAAAAATTATTAAACGTTCCAAGAGTATATTTACAGTATAATTAATTTTATATATTTTTATAAGATTAATAAATTGTATAATTGGAAATAAAAAATACAGAAAAAGAACTTTCAACACTTGACCGTTTAGATCTGTTAGAAAAAATTTCTTCAGGTACTAACTCAGCGTTAGGGAAAGATTTTTTCAAAGTATTAGTTAAAAACATTTCAGAAGTTTTAGGCTTATATGGAGTTTGGGTAGCGGAATTTTTTGAAGAAGAAAACAAACTGAAAGCTTTAGCATTATACGCCGGAGGTAAATATATTGAAAATTACGAATATCAAATTAAAAACACACCTTGCGAACCCGCTTTGTCATGGCAAGGCGTTTATTTCATTCCACAAGATGTTATAAGTTTATTTCCTAAAGATAATGATTTAGAATCATTTAATGCCGTAGGATATATTGGATTGGCATTGAAAGATGATAAAGGCAATATATTAGGTCACTTAGCGGCACTTCATAATAAAAAAATAGAAAACCGTAACAAACTTTTTTCAGTATTCAACGTTTTCGGTTCAAGAGCAAAACTTGAATTAATAAGAATAAAAAATGAAAAAATAATTTCAGAAAATAATGAAAAAATAAACCGGTTATTAAACGGCTCATTTGACGGTATAATAGAGTTTAACAGCAATTTAAAGATTACTCAATTAAACAAAATCGCTTCAGATAGTTTAGACTGTGATGTTGAAAAAGATGATATACAGGAATTGAATATTAAAGACATAATGACTAAAGATTCATTTTCTAAGTTTTCTGATTATATCATTAAATTAAATGAATTGAAAGATACCCTTCCCTATTTAAAAATTAGTGATAAACTTTTTTTCAGATTTAAGGACAAAAAAGATATACCTATAGAATGCAGTTTGTCTTATTATCTTCATAATCAAAAAAAATATTATATACTCATTCTCAGAGAAATCCATAACTTTAATTATTATACAGTTCAAATTGATAATCTTACAAAAGAATCTGAATTTTTAAAAGATGAGTTAAATTCTATTTATGGCACGAGTGAAATTATTGGTAAAAGTAAAGTTTTAATTGAATCATTAAAGTTAGTAAATAAAGTTGCGGATAGTAATACCACAGTATTGTTGACAGGTGAAACGGGAACAGGTAAAGAACTTTTTGCAAGAGCGATACATAAAAACAGTCCGAGAAATAAAAATTTATTGGTAAAAATTAATTGTGCGGCACTGCCACCTCAATTAATAGAAAGTGAATTGTTCGGACATGAAAAAGGGGCGTTTACCGGAGCAAATTCTAAAAGAGAAGGAAAATTTTCACTTGCTGATAAAGGATCAATCTTTCTTGATGAAATAGGAGAGTTACCACTCGAATTACAAGCAAAATTATTAAGAGTAATTCAAGAAGGTGAATTTGACCCGATAGGAAGTTCTGAGACAAAAAAAGTTGATGTAAGAATTATAGCCGCAACTAACAGAAATTTATATGACGAAGTATCCAAAGGAAATTTCAGAGAAGATTTATACTACAGGTTAAATGTATTTCCTATAAAAATACCCTCACTGAAAGAACGAGGAACAGATATTATAATTCTCGCCGATTATTTTATACAAATTTATGCCCATAAATTAAATAAAGGTAAAATTAAGTTAACCGAACGAGATCATCAGTTATTAATGGATTATGAATGGAAAGGAAATGTAAGAGAATTACAGAATCTTATGGAGCGAGCAGTAATAACTTCTTCGGAAGGGAAATTAGATTTATCAATTATTCTTCCTACGGTTAATAAATCTAAATTAATAAATCCTGAAAATAAAGTTTTAACTTACAATGACCTCAAAGCATTAGAGAAAAGTAATATTTTAAAGGCACTAGAAAAAACAAACTGGAAAATTTCCGGAGAAAACAGTGCCTCAGAAATATTGAAAATTCCTTCTACAACATTAGCCTCAAAAATCAAATCTCTCGGAATTAAACGAAAATTCATTACTGAATAATCATAAATTTACGAGATTTCGTAATTCAATTTAAGCAAAAAACCTAAAATAGTTACTAATTTTAAAGTTTTTCCGTACTGGCATATCTATTGGTATATTAATTAGTAATTCCATAAACAAAAAAAAAGAAAGGAAAAACTAAAATGGAAACAGAAACAAAAACAAAAGTAGTTAACGGAGTTGATCTCAGAAGATTGGGAGAAACCATCAGAACTGTTAAGGCACAACCTGAAATCGGAATTTTTAGATTCAAAAATTCAAATCAGTGGATAGATGGCGGACTTAACAGATCAGTAATCAAAGACTTTTATGGTGCCGGGAAAGATGATGATACAAGAAAAGAAGCATTCATTCTTGATAATGACGAACCGGACATTTTATTGGGAAGTGATAATGCTCCAAATCCTGTCGAATATGTTTTACACGCTTTAGCAGGTTGCATTACAACTTCAATTGTTTATCACGCTGCGGCAGTAGGATATAAACTTGATAAAGTAGAAACTGAAATTGAAGGTTGCCTTGATCTCAATGGATTTTTAGGAATCAATCCTGAAATCAGAAACGGATATCAATTCATTAATGTAAAAGTTAAAATTGAAGGTAATGTAACAGAAAAAGAGAAAGAGGAAATTATTAAATTCGGTCCTAAATTCTCTCCGGTATTTGATACTTTAACCGGAAGAGTTCCGGTTGATGTTTCGATGATGTAATTATGAAAACTCTAAGAATCCGGTTTTTAAAGCCGGATTCTTTTTAAGATTCTTACATTTAATTTCCCTTCCAATTTAATTATATTTACACTTCTTTTGAACTTTCCTATTGTTTAAAATCTATTTTTTTTTCAAAAACTTCTAAATGAGAAAATTTTTATTCTGCTTTAGTTTAATTTATTTATTTTTTAATTCAATAAATTCATACAGTCAGATAAAAATTTTTGAAAGAAATACTTCCGATACTTCAAAAAATAAAAATTTATACAACGAAACCCTTTCCCGCAAAATTATTTCATTAAATGGAACCTGGCAATTATCTTTTAATGAAGGTGTTTCATTTTCAGATTTTGTAATTCCATGTGCTTATGACTTTGAAGGTAAAGTAATTTTCAATAAGAAATTTATTATTCCGGATTCATTAACTGAAAATTATTGTTTTATTTTAGTTGCCGAAGGAATTAATTATGAATCGGAAATTAAGATTAATAATGTTTTCATAACTAAGCATACCGGAGGATATTCATCGGTTGTTAATTTAATTGATGAGAATATACTTACCAATGACAATAATATTGAGATAATTGTAGATAATGAATTGAACTATACCGGAACATTTCCTCTGAAAGGAAGAATTGACTATCCAAAAAATTACGGCGGAATTTACAGAGATATATATTTAGTTGCGGTTCCAAAAATTTATATTCAGTCTGTTGATTTAAATATTTCCGGACCAACAAATAATCCTGTTATCAAATCTAATTTTACTGTCAAAACTACCGAATTAAATAAAATTTATCAGTCAAAAGAATTTTCATTAAATATAGAAGTTAGAGATAGATTAACAGGGAATATAATTCAAAAGAGTAATGATGTAAAATTTGAAACTGATAATTTTAGTTCCAAAAATATTGAAGTAACTATAAATCCCGGGAACTTAAATTTATGGTCACCTGAAAATCCTTATCTATATGATATTATTTGTTACATCAAAGATTCCGCAAATAATATTGCTGATGAATTCATTTTTGAATATGGATTCAGAGAAATTACTACAAATAAAAACTCCATTATTCTAAACGGCAATAACTATATTTTAAAGGGAATAAACTATTATGAATATACAGAAAACTTTGCATCTGCAATTGATTATTCCCAATTAAGAAAAGATATAGAAAATATAAAATCTTTAGGAGTGAACACCATCAGATTACCCGGTGCTTCAGCGAGCCCTTATTTGATTAATTTGGCTAATGAATATGGACTATTTATAATTGAAGAGATTCCCGCAAACGAAGTTCCTTTATCAATTTTAACTGATGAATCATATATCGAGTCTGCGAAAAAATACTTGAGAGAAATTATTTTAAGAGATAAAAATGATCCGAGCATATTATTTTGGGGAATTGGAAATGATTTTGATGTAACAAATCCCCTATCCAATAACTACGTTGAGCAATTGAAATCTTCGGCAAATGAACTTGACAAAAGAAAAATATTTTACACGACAAGAAATTTTTACGAAAACAAAATAAACTCTGCGGATGTAACAGGATTAAATTTAACAGATGTAAGCATTGAAGAGTTTAATAAGTTTTTAGAATACGGCAATAATAATCCGGTGATTAAAAAATTTTTTGAGAGTCCGGTTTTGATTAGTTCATATGGTATAAGGATAGATAATAATAACAGAAACGGATACAGCGATAAATATTCGGTGGAGGCACAAACTAAATATCTGATAGAGTTTTATAACATAATAAAAAATAAATTTCAGGGAAGTTTTATTTCTTCTTATGCGGACAGAATTTCAGACAGACCATC
>DOWN01000286.1:0-424 GCA_003519545.1 Bacteroidota bacterium | reverse complement strand
GACGGGATATATACAATAGACAGAAACCCAAAACAATCTGTTCAGTTTGTGGAACGGATGTTTAAAAATCAGGAATCTCCAAAAATTCTCGAAGGAGAAAACAAAAATGAAATTAGTAATCTATTTATTATAATTGGCGTAATATTTAATATTATTTTTATATTTCTTGTAACACAGGTAAAAAAATTCAGACAAAGTTTTTTAAAATGTTTATATGCTCCGAAAAATTTTTTCCTGTTTGCAAGTGAACAGTTAATTATTCCAAATTTATTAAACTTTACAGTTTGTATCTTGATTTCTGCAGGGATTGGTTTATTCTGGTCATCGGTCATTTATTATTACAAAGAAATAGAACTCTTTGATTTATTTCTATCAAATGTATTTGGCAGCGACAATACAAAAATATTTTTTTCATTCTTATAAA
>DOWN01000321.1 GCA_003519545.1 Bacteroidota bacterium | reverse complement strand
AATTAAAGGTATAAGAACTCTTCTGAATTTGAATTCATAATTGACAGGATAAATCAGGAAAAAATGGAAAAATAACGGAAACATAAAAATTGCACCGTATGTCAGATTATACCAAATAAAAGAATCCATACCTATATAATTCCACACACCTCCGAATGTATTAAAACCAAAAGATGATGCACAACCTAAAAGGAAAAATACTTGCGAAATGTATTCTCTCGGTTTAGAATATCCGACCAAAAATCCAATTACAAGAAATCCAAAAGATAACGCAAAAAAAATATAATATACTAAATGAAAATATTTATATGGCTTAACTTTGAAATTTAGAATTTCATTGCCTCTTTTAACTGTGTAATTTACAAAGTCATTTTGTCTTGTCTGATTTAATATCCTTTGATAATCAGCATCATTTTTAAATTCAAGTCCGTTTAAAAATAAAATCGTATCTCCTTCCCGTATTCCTGCCTGATAACTCACTCCATTCAATGTAATATCATATACAAGTGCAGCAACTGAATTATTTGAATCAAGAAGAATTTTTTTCTTTAAATCATCAACCCGTAATCTTTCGGTAAAGGTTGCTTTAACAAATATAATACCAATAATAGTAAGACAATAAAGAGTAATAAAAATTATCACTCCCCTTAAAATATTTTCAGGTATTTTATTTGTGAATTTCAATTAAATTATTGTTTTATACAACTTTAATTTAAATAATTTACGTTTTAAACAGATGAATGTTTCTTAATAAGAAATTATAAATCATAACCGATTGAGTAATAAAAAGTATAAGGTCCAAATATAAATGATTTATCAGTAAATCCTTTATTTACAAGAAAAGTCCTCCCGACAGAGAAACTTGCTTCTCCAATAGGGGAGTCAAAACTGATAGACATTCCTATTCCATGTCTTAAATCTTTGAATCTTATATCCTCCGCATTTTCCCAAACTCTGCCAAGATCATATCTGAACTTTAAGAATGTATCAAAAAATATTTTAATAGGTAACATATATCTTAATTCCAAAGAAGTTTCTAGTTTTTGTCTTCCTCTTAACTGATCTTCAACCATACCATAAAAAGAAGTCTCACCACCAAGTGAAAACTGTTCCTGAAAAGGTGTTGTTCTGTCTGCAAATCCGAAAATGAATCTCGGCTTTAAGGTGAAACGGTTTCCTATAGGAATATACTGTTCATAATTTATAAAAATTTTTGAATAACTCACATTACTTCCGAGATTATCCTGACTTGTTTCATAATATAAATTAAGCAACGAGCCTTCATTTGGAAATGGTATTTTATCTTGCGAATCAATAAGAGTTCCAAATTTTAATTTTATGATTCTTAAATTATCACTTAATATCTCTTCGCCGGAAATTGTATTCAAATTATAAAATTCATAAATTAACTGTGAGTATAATATTCCAAGTTTTTCAAGTTGACTACCGAGTAAAAATCTTAAACCTTTTTTAATATCTCTGTAAGTCCCTGTTCTCTCTCTCACAAATTCACCTCGTGATTCATTAATTACTTCTTTGTAAGTGTTAACATCATTGAAACTATAAAGACCTGTGAGGTTATATGTCAGGTATGTATCGAAAAATCTGTTTGACCTGAACTCTGCTTTAAACTCCCTGTTTCTTAAACTACCGCTCCCTGAAATTCCGATTTCATTTCCGGAACCTAAAAAATTTTCATCCCTTATATCAATTAAACCTTGAAAATTTCTTTCGTTGTCTGACCTGATAGCAAGTCTTATGTTTCTTGTATTTTTTTCAATTAAATTTAATGTTAATTTTTTCTTCTCATTATCCTCAATGAAATATAAACTTACCTGACTGAATAAATTTGTACTTGAAAGATTTTTTATGCTTTGTTCTATATCGGCTTTTGTAATAATTTTATTTTCTGAAACTTTTAATTCTCTTTCTATAAATGAATTATTGGTTCTGTAATTACCATTTATTTCAATTTCATTTACTTTGCCGTTTGAAAAATAAATTAAAATATTTCTTGAATTATAATCATATATAAATTTTGTGATTTCAATATATGATAATCCTTTTGAACGTATATCGCCGAGCAAATCATCATATAATTTTAAATTATCAACGGAATTTAAAGAGTTGTTAACGTATTTGTTTTCAAAATTTATGATTAGTGAATCATTTATACCAGGATTATTGTAAATAATAATTGAATTTAATTCCGGGTTAGGAATTCCGGTTATGTTTATTATCGCCTGAGAATTTACGTTTGAAATTTCTGCAAATACATTTGCATAATTTCCTGTTTTATAAAGAAACTTTAATACTTTCTCTACATCTGAATATCTAACAATATCTTTTTTATTAATTAATGAATAAATTCCATCATCTATCTCTGAAATACCCTGAAGTATAATTTGAGGGTTTATAACAAAATTATTAAAATATGCAGAAGAATAATATTCAAGTGAATCTAACTTTAAGAGAAGTTCTGTAATTTTATTTTCTGCTTCCTCTCTACCTTTATTTATCAGGTAATCAATTTTAGAATAATCGGTGGATGAATAATTCCCAATATCAGGAGTAAAAACAAAACCTGCTTTAGAGATTTGTAAATCATTCAGTTTGTCCATTGTTATTGATAATATCTGATCTGCAGTGTTTAAAGGGTTTATCAGTTCCTTTGATGTCTTTAATGGGCTTGTTGAATTTACAACAATTGTAAAATCCATTCCATAATCAAGTGCCTGCTGAACCGGTATATTTGCTGTTAATCCTCCGTCAACTAAATTTTTACCGTTAAAAAAGGTCGGCGAATATAATAAAGGAAACGTTATTGATGCTTTAATTGCTTCACTTAAATTACCTTCGGTTAAAACTTCAGAATTCCCGTTGTCAATATTTGTAGCAACTGATATAAAAGGATATTTTAAATCTGAAAAGTTATTCTTTGTGTTATAACGTGAATTTAATATTTCAACATTAATTATATCAAGTATGCTCTGACCATTTGAAAGCGAACTTGGAAGTATTGGTTTGAAGCCGTCTAATGAAAGTGAAATCAAACTTTTATCTTGAATTTTCTTTTGTTCAAAATATAAATTTTCTCTCGAAGCAGTATTGGTTAATTTTAATACATTTGGCCAGTTTGTTTTTTTAAACAAATTGGAAATTTCTTTTGAGTTGTAACCTGAACTTTTTAATCCCCCTACCAAACTCCCGATACTTGTCCCGACTATTAATTCCGGTTCAATATTATTTTTTTCCAATACTTCAAGTATTCCTATCTGAGAAATTCCTCTTGCTCCTCCACCGCTCAAAACAAGTCCGATTTTTTTGTTGTTTATTTTTTTTGGAAACAAATTGAAATTCGTAGTATCAAAATTTGATGCATCTCTGAAATTCAATTTAATAATCTCTTCCGAAATTTCTTCCTGAGAAATTGCCGGAATAGAAGTAAAAACTAAACAGATTAAAGATATATATAAATATTTTTTAAACAGTTGTTCTGAATTTTTTAATTAGTCCTAAAGAAAAAATAAATAATCCGGCAAATAATCCGGGATACATAGGTTCAAGACCTAAAAAATAATTGTAAATGCCGTTATCAAAATTATAATATCCATAAATAAATGATAATAAAGAAATTAGAAATGAAAAAATCATTGCAGTAAAAATATAATTACTGTTTATTTGTAATTTTTTATAATAAGATGAAATCACACTTATTAATAAAGCAGGTACCACGATACTTCCGAGTGTGTACCACATTGAGACAACTGATGGAAGCAGATAAATTATTAAGAGTGAAATTAATCCTGTTATTACAAGCCCTATTTGAGTATAAAAATTTTTATCGCCGGATTTATTATTTTTATCAAAAAATTTTGGAAATAAATCATTGCCAATCGTTGACCCGGAAATAAATACATATGAATGAAGTGTTGACATAATTGTTGCGATTAATCCAATAAAAAATATTGCTTTAAAGCCCGTTGGCAATACACTCTCGGCAAGTAATGGATAAGCAAAAACCGGATTTTCTAAATTCTGTAAATGTAAAACCGCATATAATCCTGTCAAAGTTGTAAGTGTGTCAAAAACGAACCAGAATATCAGACTTATCAAGACACCGTTTCGTGCAGTCTTCTCATCTTTTGCCGCATAACATCTCTGATGAAATGAAGGATCAACAATTGCCCACGCACCTATGAAAAACCAAACAAGTATATATTGAATTGAATTACCTCCCGTTATATCCAGATACTTATCATCAAGTGATGAGAATAATTCAGTAGGAGTTGCAATAACAGAAATACAAAATGGAATGATTACAATAAAACCTAAATACATCAAGGCAAATTCAAAAATATTAACATTTACATCCGCTTTCAACCCGCCTTTAAAAAGAAATACTGTAGAGATTAATAAACATGCAATGGTAGAATAAAAAATTGATATACCGGTAATTAATGAGATTATAACTCCGAGCATAAACACATATGGAGCAGGTGTAATTAACAAAAACACCATTAATGCTCCAAAGACAGAAACTTTTTTCCCGTAAGTTTTTTCAAGTTTATCGGGAATTGTATAAAAATTACTTTGACGGATTTTTTTTGCAAAGAACATTGCAAATAAAAATACAAATACATAAAAAGGAAACGCATATAGAAACCAACTTGAAATTCCGCTTGTGTAAACAAATTCACCGACACCTAATATTCCGCCATAAAAAGTAGATACAAGAGTTGCGACAAAAGCAGGCAAGGTAAGTGTTCTTCCCGCAAGTAAATATTGCAGTTTTGAATTCTCTGTGTTTTTAGTTCTTAATCCTATTATTAAAGCAATTAAGAAATATAATATTATTAAACAGTAATCTAATAAATTAAAATTTATCATATTAGAAAATGTTTTCTGAAAAGTAACATAGTTCCTTTTTTATATTCGATTTTAATTTGATTGCTTATTGATAGATTCAAAGTGCCTTCACGGACACCAAACTCTAATTTCTCATTGTTAAGCGGATATTTTAATCCTTCTGTTTTAACTCCATATGCAACAGGTAATCCTAAAAATGAAACAATTTCATTTTTTTTATATTTAAAAGAAATAGATTTATCAAAATAAAAAATTTCATAGTCATTATTGATTAACTTAATTTTCAATTTGTTATGAAATCTTTTAATTACACTGAAATTATTCAATGTATGATCTATCCTTGAACTAACTGCACCAAAGACTGTAATACTTTTTATGTTAAGACTTTTTGCATAATTTAATGCTTTTTCAAAATCTGTAGTTTCCTGTTCTTTTACTTCTATTATCTTTGTGTTAATAGATGAAAAATATCTCAGAGATTTTTTTGATATTGAATCTAAATCTCCTATAATAACATCAGGAATGATGCTATGTTTGTATAAATAATCTGAAGCACCATCGGCACTGATAATAGTTAATGACTTTTTAGTTAATATCTTATTAATAATTTTTATGTCCGGTTCGTTACCGTTCAAAAAAATTACGGCATTTTTATTTCTCATTTAACAATTTTGTAAAAATAATTTTCAATTTAATGTCATTTCTGAATGCCTCAATGCTTTGGGGATTAATTGCGATTTCTATTCCTATCCTGATTCATATTTTTAATCTTCGAAAGGTTAAAAAAGTTGAGTTTTCTACTTTAATGTTTCTTAAAGAACTTCAGAAATCAAAACTTAAAAGAATTAAATTAAAACAACTGCGATTATTAATTTCAAGAATTTGTATAATAGTTTTTCTTGTGTTGGCTTTTGCAAAACCCGTTATCCTAAATGTTAACTCAACAGGCACTTCTTCTGTTTCAAATGTTTTTATTGTCCTTGATAACTCATATAGTATGTCCGTGAGAAATCAAAATGGTACATACCTTGATCAGTCAAAAAAAATTGTTCAGGATATTATAAAAAAATATAAAGATACTGATAATATTTATATAATCCCTTCTTCAGATTTATTGTTAAAATCAAAAAATTTTCTCGTTCCGGATTTAAATTCTGTAAAAGATAAAACTGATTCTATTAAAATATCTTATATCAAAAATAATGCGGGTGAGTTTTTAAATTTTATAAATAATGT
>DOWN01000187.1:11507-11845 GCA_003519545.1 Bacteroidota bacterium | reverse complement strand
GGATTTTACATCCGCCACAAACGCCGAAATGCATACAATAAGGTTCGATTCGTGAAGGTGATGGAGTGATTATATCAATTAATTTTGCTTCAGCATAATTAGACTTTACTTTAGAAATTTTAGCAGTGACTAAATCACCGGGTAAAGTTTTTGGAACAAAAATTACAAAATTTTCTAAAGTTCTTCCTAAACCGACTCCGCTTGAATTTAAATCAATAATCAAAATTTCAATCAATTCACCTTTTTTCATAATTACATTTTTTCACTCAATAATTAAATTTAAATAAACTATTTTTAAATTTACTTTTTATAATTGAGGAATTAAATGAACAAATCAG
>DOWN01000187.1:0-11349 GCA_003519545.1 Bacteroidota bacterium | reverse complement strand
TCACAGCAAACTGTAATAAAAAACGGGAAAAAAGTAATATCTATAGAACGGAAAGCGTTAGAAGATCTGGAAAAAAGATTTAACAATAAAACTTTTACACAAAATTTTTATGATGCAGTCGAATCAATTTACAAATGCAAGGGTAAGATAATAGTAACAGGTATTGGAAAGTCAGGAATTATCGCACAAAAAATAGTTGCAACTTTTAACTCAACGGGAACATATTCAATTTTTTTACACTCTGCCGACAGCATTCACGGAGATTTAGGAATATTAAGAGAGGAAGATATAGTAATAATAATTTCAAAAAGCGGTGACTCAAATGAAGTTAAAGAAATTATTCCCGTCTTTAAAAATTTAAAAATAAAAATTATTTCGATATTAGGGAATTTAGGATCAGAGCTGGCGAAGATATCAGATATGGTGTTAGATGCTTCAATAAGAGAAGAAGCATGTCCTCATAACTTAGCCCCTACTACATCAACAACTGTAGCACTTGTGATAGGAGATGCTCTTGCGGTATCGTTATTACAAAAAAGGAATTTCAGAAAAGAAGATTTTGCGTTTTTTCATCCCGGAGGAGTATTAGGGAAAAAACTTTTATTAAAAGTGGAAGATATAATGGTAAAAGGTAAAGATATACCTTATGTAAATGAGAAAGCAAATATAAAAGATGTGATATACAGAATTTCATCGGGAAGACTTGGATGTGCAGTGGTTGTGAACGGAAAAAAAGTGAAAGGCATAATAACAGACGGAGATATAAGAAGATTACTTGAAAAAAATCTTGAGATAAAAAATGTGAAGGCATCGGAGATAATGAGTAAAAATCCTAAACTGATTCAAAAAGATACACTTGCACAGAGAGCATTGGAGATAATGGAGACCAATAAAATAACATCATTAATTATTTCAGATAAGAAAAATAGTTTAGGCGGAATTATTCATATACATAAATTAATAGAACTTGGTCTTTAGAATTATAATAATATTTGTATTCAGTTTTTTTATAACGGGTTGTGATGAAAACAAATACGTTCCACCGAAGACAGACATCAACGCAAATGAACAACCCGATCAACAGAGTTGGAATCCTGTAGTTTCTTTTTCAGATTCCGGCAAAGTAGTAGCAATATTAAAAGCAGGTTTTATTGCTTATTACAGTAAAAAAGGATTAACACTAATTGACAGCGGAGCAAAGGTAGATTTTTATAAAGACGGAAATATTGTTTCGACATTAACAGGTAAAAGAGGAGTAGTATTTGATGATACCAAGAATATAGAAATATCAGACAGTGTGAAAGTGGAAAGTTCGGAAGGCAATACACTTATAACTGAAAAATTACTTTGGATAAATGCTACGAGGAAAGTTACATCAGAAGAGTATGTAAAAATAACAACTAAGACTGAAATAATAGAAGGAATAGGATTTAAGTCCGATCAAGATTTAAAAAATTATGAGATATACAAAGTAACAGGAACATTTACAAAATAAATTTATGAGCAATAAAGAAAAATTTATAGAGCAAATTCAGGCGGGATTTAGTTTTAAAGGCGAGAGTATTTTATTAGGCGGAGCAATGTTTGAAGGTGAAACAATAAAAGATTTAAAAATCAGTTTACCTTTGAAAATGCTGAACAGACACGGACTGATTTCAGGTGCTACTGGAACAGGTAAGACAAAAACTCTGCAAATTATTGCAGAAGGGTTATCATCCAAATCAATTCCTGTTTTGATGATGGACATAAAAGGTGATTTATCGGGAATTGCAAAACCGGGAACATCAAATGAAAAAATAAAAGAGAGATCAGAAAAAATTGGGATTGAGTTCACGCCAAGAGGTTTTCCTGTTGAATTCCTGACAATATCAGATGAAGGTGGAGTGAAGATGAGAGCAACGGTATCTGAGTTTGGACCTGTATTACTTGGAAAAATGCTTGAATTGAATGATACTCAGTCAGGTCTTTTATCTGTAATTTTTAAATATTGTGATGATAATGATTTAGCTTTACTTGATTTGAAAGATATGAAAAAGATTTTGCAGTTTGTCACGGAAGAAGGGAAACAACTGTTTGAAGAATCATACGGAAAAGTTTCTACATCATCAATCGGGATTATATTAAGAAAAATTATAGAACTAGAACAGCAGGGTGCAGATAAATTTTTTGGTGAGATGTCTTTTGAAGTTGAAGATTTGCTAAGGATAGATGGAAACGGGTTTGGTGTGATATCCATGATAAGACTAATTGATATTCAATCTAAACCAAAATTATTTTCTACGTTTTTATTATGTTTGCTTGTTGAGATATATAATACATTTCCGGAGGAAGGAGATTTAGAACAACCGAAATTAATAATCTTTATTGATGAAGCACATTTGATTTTCAGTGAAGCATCGGATGCTTTGTTAAGTCAGATAGAAACAATAATAAAATTAATAAGGTCTAAAGGGGTAGGTATAATTTTCTGCACACAAAATCCGACAGACATTCCGGATATAGTGTTAAGTCAGCTTGGATTAAAAATTCAACATGCTCTCAGAGCATTTACTGCAAAAGACAGAAAACAAATAAAATTAATTTCGGAGAATTATCCGATATCGGAATTTTACAAAACTGATGAGTTACTGACAAATTTGGGAACGGGAGAAGCAGCGATTACAGTCCTGACTGAAAAAGGAAATCCAAGTCCGCTATCGGCAACGATGTTAAGAGCTCCTGAATCAAGAATGGATATCTTAACACCGGAAGAAATTTCAGAAATAAACAATAAATCTTTTTTGATAAAAAAATATAACGAAGAGATTGACAGAGAAAGTGCTTATGAAATACTGACTAATAAGATTGAAGAAAGCAGGAAAGTTCAAACAGAGGAGACTACACAAGAGAATACTCAGACACATTCTGGAAAACAAAAAAGCACAGTTGAAAAAGTTTTATCAAGCACTACAGCAAGACAAGTTGGCAGAACTGTCGCAAGAGAGATTACAAGGGGGATACTCGGAGTATTAGGAATTGGCGGATCATCAAGAAAAAAGAAATCGGGGTGGTTTTAAATTATGATTCCAATTTCAAAACCATATTTTGACGATGAGGATTTAGAAATAATACAACAACCTTTGAAAAAAGGTTGGGTGGTGCAAGGTGAATATGTAAAGAAATTTGAAGAAATGTTTAGCGACTGGACAGGAGCGAAACACTCTATCGCAGTTTCATCATGCACAACAGCACTTCACATTTCATTAGCCGCTCTGGGAATTAAACCCGGTGATGAAGTAATCTTACCTTCATTCACGTGGATATCAACTGCAAACAGTATTGAATATACAGGTGCAAAGCCGGTATTTATTGATATAGATACAAGAACATTTAATATTGATTTACAAAAAATTGAAGAAAAGATTACCGGAAAAACTAAAGCAATAATTCCTGTACATTTGTTTGGGTTGTGTGCTGATATGGATGTGATTATGAAATTGGCATATAAACATAACTTAAAAGTTATTGAAGATGCGGCATGCGGATTTGATTCATATTACAACGGAAAACATTCCGGAAGATTTGGAGATACAGGATGCTTTTCATTTCATCCGAGAAAATCAATAACGACGGGTGAAGGTGGAATGATAATAACAGATGATGACGAGACTGCAAAAATTTGCAGAAGTTTGAGAGATCATGGAGCAGTGAAGTCTGATTTTCAAAGACATCAGGATAAATATTCATTTTTGCTGTCAGAGTATCCTTATTTAGGATATAATTACAGAATGACTGACATACAGGGAGCATTAGGAACAACGCAAATGAAGAAAGCAAAAAATATTTTAGAAGATAGAAGAAGAATTGCAAAAATTTATGATGAGGAGTTAAAAGAAATAACCGGAATTGAGTTACCTTTAAAAGACAAAGATTATATTCATGGTTATCAGTCATACGTATTATTATTTAGACCTGAAATTAAAAAATTCAAAGCGATAGAAAATCAATCAGAGATAAGAAATAAGATGTTAGCAGAGATGGAAGAGAAAGGAGTTATTACGAGGCAAGGGACACATTGTGCAGCATTACAGAAATTTTATACTGAAAAATACGGATATACTGCAAAAGATTTTCCAAATGGAAATATTGCAGAAAAGTTAAGCATCACATTACCGTTATTCCCATATATGAAAGATGAAGAAATATCTAAAGTGATAAAAACTTTTAAAGAAACCTGTAAAAAATACCTGAGTTAAAAATATTAAGGATACATTTCTTTATAAATTGTAAATTGGAAATCATAAATTTATTTTTATTGTTCTATTAATATGACATTGAATTTCATTAAAATATTGCTGTTTTTGAGTGTTTTTTTGTTTGTTTCAAAAGTGAACGGACAGAACGATATCCCAAAAGTGAGTAAAAATGTTGCCGCTCAGGATTTTTTTATTTCAGGTAAAATTGCGGAATTAAAATTTAACTATATAGAAGCATTACAAAATTATCAGACTGCACTTAAATTTGATTCGGCTGCAGGAATTTATTTTGCTATAGCAAATTTACAGACAACAATTGAAAAATATGATGATGCATTGAATAGTGTTGTAAATGCATTAAGAAAAGAGCCGAGAAATATTGATTATCTTGAATTGAAAGCATTTCTTCACAGAGTGAAAGGTGAAAATAAAAAGGCAATGGAGACTTATGAGTTTATTTTATCTTTCAAACCTAATTATACTTACGGATTATATTCATTAGGAAGGATTTATCAGGATGTAAATATGAAAGAGAAAGCACTGGAAACATACGGAAAGATAATTGATGAGATTGGATATGATTTTGATGTATTAAAAAGAATGTATGAAATTTATTTTGACAAGAAAGAATATGAAAACTGCATTGAGACACTCGCGGCAATAATAAAATTATATCCATATGATATAACATATAAAAAACAACTTGCATCGTTATATCAACTTCAAAGAAAACCTGATGATGCAGAAATTTTATATTCTGAGATACTTGCGATAGAGCCGAATGACAAAGAAGTTTTGAGAGAACTAACGAGAATATATTTTGAAAGGAATGATTTAGAAAACGGGTATTTAAAATTTAAAAAAGCCGTTGGAAAAGATTCGCTGACTTATATGGAAAAAGTTTCATTGGGAGAAGCATATTATAATTTAATTACACAAGATCCTTCATCTGCTGTAATAGCAAAAAATATTTTTACAGATTTAAATATTAATTATCCGAATGAATGGATTCCTTATTATTTTCTCGGAGCAATAGATATTGTGAATAAAGATTATGTTTCATACGGACAGAAATTTAAAACTGCACTTGAACTTTCAAACGAAAATAAAGAAGCATTAATACAAATAGGATATGTTTATTACACAAGAGATAATTTAGAAGAAGCAGAAGACGCTATTAAAAGGGCTGTCAGATTATACCCTGATGATTTTCAAGCGAATTATATGTATGGCTTGATTTTACAAAGGAAGGGAGATGAACCATCTGCGATTAAGTATTATGAATATGCACTTGCAATAAATCCAACAGATATGGCAACTCTATCTACTTTGGCACTTGCATATGATAATCAAAAAATGTTTAAAGAGTCTGAAGAAATGTATGAAAGAGCATTGAAACTTGAACCGGATAATTCGCTTATCTTGAACAACTATGCATATAATCTTTCAGAAAGAAACGTGGAACTGGAGAAAGCATACAAGATGTCGAAAAGGTCTTTGGAGTTTGAACCAAATAATGCTTCATATTTAGATACATACGGGTGGATATTATACAGAATGAAAAATTACAAAGAAGCGGAAAAATACATTTTAAAATCTTTAAGTTTTAATGCGAACAGTTCGGTGGTGAATGATCATCTGGGAGATATTTACAGTGCAATGGGAGATAAAGTTAATGCATTGAAATACTGGAAGATTGCATTGGATTTAGATCCGAACAATTCACTTATAAGATCAAAAATTGAAATGAGTTAACTTAAAATAAACAGAAAGAAAAAATCAAAGAATGAGTAATCATCACAAAGTAATAATAATAGGAAGCGGACCTGCAGGATTTACAGCGGCTTTATACGCAGCGAGAGCAAATTTGAAACCTATAATATTTGAAGGTAATCAACCCGGTGGTCAGCTTATGATAACAACGGAAGTGGAAAATTATCCGGGATTTGAACACGGAATACAAGGACCAGAACTGATGGATGTAATGAGAAAACAAGTGCACAGATTTGGAGCAGAATCAATTTATAAATATATAGTTAAGGTTGATTTTTCAAGTAAACCATTTAAACTTTGGACAGACGATGGAACTGAATATACCTGCGATACATGTATAGTGTCAACAGGAGCAACCGCAAAACTTCTCGGACTGGAATCGGAAAATACTTTTATGGGATATGGGGTTTCTGCTTGTGCAACATGTGACGGATTTTTTTTCAAAAACCAAAGGGTGGTTGTTGTTGGCGGTGGTGATACTGCAATGGAAGAAGCAAATTATCTTACGCACCATGCAAGTGAAGTTACAATAATTCACAGAAGAGATGAATTCAGGGCTTCAAAAATTATGCTTGACAGGGCAAAGAAAAATCCGAAGATAAAATTTGTAACTGATACGGTTATTGAGGAAATTTTAGGTAAAGAAGAAAACGGAAGAAAAACAGTAACGGGAATTAAGATAAAAAATATGAAGTCCGGGGAAGAAAGTGTTTTGGAGTGCGAAGGTGTTTTTGTTGCGATTGGTCATAAACCAAATACAGATATTTTCAAAGGAATACTTGATATGGATGATGTCGGATATTTGATAACGAAAAAATCAACTACAGAGACAAATATAGAAGGAGTGTTTGCGTGTGGAGATGCACAGGACAGTTATTACAGACAGGCAGTAACAGCAGCGGGAACGGGATGTATGGCTGCCATAGATGCGGAAAGATATTTGGAAAGAATAAATTCATAAAAAAATTAATTTAATAATATATGCCATTTTATCATAAACTGGGAAAATTCCCACAGAAAAGACACACACAATTCAGACAACCTGACGGTTCATTATATAAAGAGGAATTATTTTCAACAATTGGATTTGACGGACATTTAACAAATGCATATCATATAAATTCACCTGCAAAGATAGAAGATATTGATACAAAAGTTTATGAGTTTTCTATAAAGGAATGGAAGGAAGCAAGTCTGAGACCATATCATTTCAAAACTAAAGAAATGAAACCAGAATCAGATGTCGTTTTCGGTAGAAAACCAATAATGTATAATTCAGATGTCGTTATGAGTGTTTGCAGACCTTCAAAACAGATGGAACACTTTTACAGAAATGCTTTGTGTGATGAAGTAATCTTTGTTCACGAGGGAGAAGGAATGCTTGAATCTAATTTAGGAATATTGCCTTTCACAAAAGGTGACTATATTGTTATACCAAGAAATATAACATACAAATTAATTCACAAAACAGATGCGAGGTATTTAATATTTGAATCATTCGGTGCGATTAAACCCCCGAGAAGATACAGGAATGAATTTGGACAATTACTTGAACACTCACCATATTGTGAGAGAGATATAAAAGTGCCACAGGAACTAAAAATTGTAGATGAGAAAGGAGACTTTGTAATCAATATCAGAAAAGGAAATAAAATGGTATCGGTACATTATGATTTTCATCCACTTGATATTGTAGGATATGACGGATATTACTTTCCTTGGATTTTTAATATTGAAGATTTTATGCCGATAACGGGAAAGATACACCAACCACCATATGTTCACGAAACATTTGAAGGACCGGGATTTGTTATTTGTTCATTTTGTCCGAGATTGCTTGATTATCATCCGCTCGCAATACCTGTTCCTTATAATCACAGCAATATAGATTGTGATGAGATGTTATATTATGTTGACGGAAATTTCAGTTCTAGAAAAGGAGTTGAATATGCCTCAATAAGTTTGCATCCCGGTGGAATACCACACGGACCACATCCGGGAACAGTTGACGCTGCACTTGGAAAAAAAGAAACACTAGAGACTGCGGTGATGATGGATACTTTTAAACCGCTTAACTTAACAAATTTTGCGAAAGACTTTAATGATGCAAAATATTATTTGAGTTGGAAAGAGAAAGACCCATCAGAATTGATAAATGAAGGTCAGTAAAAAACTTAACCCGCTTCGGCGGGTTTTTTATTAAACAAATTTAGTTTTTATTAATAATGCTTTATCAAGAAGTTTTAAATATTCCTGTTTAGGAATTTCAATTGCCCCGAATTGTAATAGATGAGGGTTTATATACTGAGTATCAAGTAAGATAAATTTTTTTTCAATAAGTTTATTAATTAAAGCGACAAGAGCAATTTTAGAAGCGTCTTTAACATTAAAGAACATTGATTCGCCAAAGAAAGCTCCATTAATAGAAACCCCATACAATCCCCCTGCAAGTGAGCCATTCCAATAAGTTTCTACGCTGTGAGCATATCCGAGTTTGTGTAGTTTGAGATAAGCATTAATTAATTCTTCAGAAATCCAGTTACCCGAATCCTGTTTTCTTGTTTTTGAGTCTGCACAATTTTCTATAACTGATTTAAAATCAGAGTTAATTTTAATTTCAAATAATTTTTTATTGTATATTTTTTTTAAGTTACCAGGAATATGAAAATTGTCAAGAGGAATTATTCCTCTTGGATCAGGAGAAAACCATAGTATTTCACCATTAAATTCAGAAACTGACATCGGGAAAATACCAGATGCATAAGCGTTTAATAGGTATTCAGGTTTTAATAAATCAGATTTTTTATATTTCATTTTTTAAAAATAAAATAGACTGCAAGTATTAAGAATATAAATCCTATGAAATGATTTGGTTTTAGTGTTTCAGTTTTAAAAAATACAATAGTGAAAATCATAAATATTACGAGTGTAATTACTTCTTGAAGGACTTTTAGTTCAACCAAAGAAAAAGGACCGCCGTTTTCTCTGAATCCAATTTTATTAGCAGGAATCATAAAACAATATTCAAAGAAAGCTATCCCCCAACTTATAAGAATTACAAAAAATAAACTTAGATTTGAAAACCAATCATACTCTTTAAATTTCAGATGACCATACCAGGCAAAAGTCATAAAAATATTAGACATAACAAGTAAAAGAATAGTCTGTAAACCGGCAGATGAAAGCATATTATAAGTTTTAGATTTAATTATAAAAATTAGGAATCTTTTTGATTCATAAAAAGCAGAATGATACCGCTAAGTATAAACATTTTAAGAGCAGAAAATTCACCATTCCATTTAGTAGATTGCCACATAAGGAACCATTCGCCTCCAATAGTTATAAAGACAAGTCCATAAAGAGACAAACTTAATACCAGACCAATTATTCCGAATTTTTTTGCATTGTTGAATTCAATGCCTGATTTTTTCAGATTTTTATAAAGAGCGAATGAACCGATATAACAACAAGTTGCAATGACAATCTCACAGATTATAATTATGATATAAAATAAATTCCAGAGGAATGGAGATTCAATTTTTCTCCACATCAAATTATTATCGGGAAAAGTTGTGCTCATATTCATAATATTTTTTACGAATTCAAAATTGGAATCGTAGTCGAGAATATTATTTAAAGAGACAATTGTTAGATTAATCGCAATAAGTAAAAGTAAAACTAATTTGGAAATTCTAATTACCATTAAATAAAATTTTAATTTGAGTAAATTAATTAAAATTACAAAACTAATAAATTAAAATTTGAATTCTAAAAAGAAAAGAGTAGGAATAATATTTGGAGGAAAATCTGCCGAACATGAGATTTCCCTTTTATCTGCAAGAAACGTTATTGAAGCGATAGATAAAGACAAGTATGATGTGGTATTAATAGGAATTGATAAGACAGGTAAATGGTATTTAAATGAGGATTCAAAATTTTTACTGAATGAAAATGATCCGTCAAAAATAAAACTCGAACATTCAGAAGAAGAACTTGCGTTAATACCGGGTGAATATGGCAAACAGATGGTATCATTGAATTCAGATAAATCAATCGGCAATATAGATGTTGCATTTCCTATTTTACATGGAACATTTGGAGAAGATGGAACGGTGCAGGGGTTATTAAAACTTTCCGAAATTCCTTTTGTAGGTGCCGATGTATTGGGATCTGCAATTGGAATGGATAAAGATGTTATGAAGAGATTGCTCAGAGATTCGGGAATAAATGTTCCTGATTTTTTAGTTTACAATAAATATTCATACGGGAAAACAACTCCTGAAGAAATTATTAATAAGTTAGGATTGCCTTTATTTTTAAAGCCGGCGAATATGGGATCATCAGTAGGTATTTCAAAGGCACATGATTTGGAAGAATTTAAAATTGCAGTTGATGAAGCATTTAAGTTTGACAATAAAATTATAATTGAGGAAAGTATTTCCGGTAGAGAAATTGAATGTTCAGTGTTAGGCAATGAAGAGCCAATTGCTTCCCTGCCGGGTGAAATTCATCCGACACATGAATTTTATGATTATGAAGCTAAGTATATGGATGAGAACGGAGCGACATTTGAGATACCGGCTAAGTTATCAAAAGAGATAACAGAGAAGATAAGATTTATGGCATGTGAAAGTTTTAAAATTTTGTGCTGCGAAGGAATGGCAAGAGTTGATTTTTTTCTTACCGAAAAAGAAGAGATTTATGTTAATGAAATAAATACAATACCAGGTTTTACTAAAATTAGTATGTATCCCAAAATGTGGGAAGCAACAGGAATACCATATTCAGAACTAATATCCCGGTTGATAGAACTCGCGGTTGAGAGATTTGAAAGGGATAAAAAACTTAAAACATCTTTCTTTTAATTATAAAATTTTGATCAATAAGATAACGATTATAAGAACTAAGATTATTGTTATTAAAGTGTAATGGCTAAAATCAAATGAATTTTCCATTACTTTCACTTCTTTCTGAAAAGTCTTTTCGACATTATTATATTTAACATCCGTAATCAGAAACATATCAGGATCTTTATCACCGTCATTATCAGCAAACACCAAAGGCATAGGAATAGAGTTTATAACTGATGAAATTTTTTCGTCAAAGATTTTGAAATTATCTTTGCTGAATACAGGGTTTTGGTTTGAGCCGGTATTGTAATAAGCTCTTATCTCCCCGTTACTTTCAAAATTTAATATATCAAAATTACCATCACCGTTCTCATCAGCGATGAGGGGATTTTTAATATTTAAACTGTTAAAAATAAAATCATTACTCAAAGCAGAGATTTCTTCTTTAGTCCATACTTTATTTATTTCATCTGCTTTTAAAATTCCTGAAC
>DOWN01000161.1:824-3474 GCA_003519545.1 Bacteroidota bacterium | reverse complement strand
GTATAAAACTTGTCGGCTTAATATTTTTATTTGTTGAGTCTTTTGAATTTGATTTATCCTGAATAATAAATGGTCCGTCTTCAGGATATTCAGGGAAAAATTCTTTTGCTTTTTCTATTCCAAGTTTTGAGACAATTTCTCCGAACATATAATCTGTGTACCAAGATAAATTTAATTCCCACGCCATCATCCTCATTACCATTAATGAATGTTCCTGTTTCCACACTTCAGGTTTATAATTTAAGATGTCAAACTCAAGTGGAAGATTTTTATTATGAGTTTCAATAAAAGCATTCACTCCTTTTGTATAGGACTCGAGTATGGATTTAGATTCGGGAGAAATTTTATCCATTAACTGATATGCAGTTTTATAAATTCCCAAAGTTCTGAATAAAATATCATAATCTAAAACATCCTTTCCAAAAATTTCTGATAATCTTCCTTCGGCAACTCTTCTTGATAAATCCATTTGCCATAATCTGTCACGGGCATGCATATAACCCTGTGCAAAATACATATCTTCTTTATTGTTAGAATAAATATGAGGAACACCGAAATTATCTTTCAAAACAGAGACGGAATCTTTTAATCCGGTGACTTTTATAACTCCACTTTCATCATAAAATGATTTCTGAGTTAAATCAGAAAATAAAAATCCCAGTGTGATTGCAATAGCAATCACGAGTATCGTAATTCCAAGAATATTTTTTAAAACCGGATTCATTTAGTATTTAAAATACCCAAGATAATTAATTTATTTGAGGAAAAATTAAATCTATAAAATAAAAAAACCCGGCAAATTTTGTGTCTGCCGGGTTTATCAAAATTATATTTTGAAATTAACTACTTTACAAGAAGCATCTTAAGAATTTTTTCAAATTTTGAATTTGATGAAGTAGCAATAAGTCTGTAATAATAAACTCCGCTTGCCAAATTACTTCCGTCAAAATTAATTTGATTGTATCCTGCTTTTATATTTCCGTTTATAATGGAACTTACTTTTCTTCCAGTCAAATCAAACACATCTAAATTAACATAGCTGTCATAACTCAGTTCAAATGAAATTGTTGTGTTAGGATTAAATGGATTAGGATAGTTTTGATTCAAAGCATAAACATTTGGAATTGAAATCTCTATTTCAGAATTTAAATTGTAATATCTGAAATTTCCATTGAAGTCAACTTGTTTTAATCTGTATAAATATCTTCCTGAATTTAAATTTCTATCATTAAATTTATATCTTTGCTCGGTTTCGGAATTTCCTTTAGAAGGTATAAAAGCAACTGATACATATTCAGGAGAATTATCATTTTCTGTTTGTGAAATATCCGCTCTTTGTAAATCAAATCCTGAATTATTTATTTCACGTGATGTTGACCAGTCCAAGATAACTTCATTTTTAATAGTAGCAGCCATAAAACTGCTCAACTCAACAGGCAATGGATTTATAACTGAATTACCTGCCTGATAAAATCTGCTGAACGGAAATACTATGTTATCTCGTTTTGCTGTGCTTCCAAATCCTGAAACATGTGTTCCCGGCAAACTGAAAGTCATACCTTCATCATTGCTCCATATAACTCTTAAATCGGAACCGCTTGTTATTCCTGTCTGACCGTTTCCATCTATCGACAGTGAAATAGCACCACCTACCAATAATGTTGATGATAAATTCCAGTAAGCATTTGATCTTCTCGTCACAGAAAATCCGCCGTCATTTAAAGGAACTGTTAAATCTGTTCCGTCATTTCCATGAAAATATCTGATTCCTATTCTGCCTTGCACAGTCGGAGGAGTAGTATATCTTACTTTTGCTAATTTTAGTGTATCAGAAGTTCCAACGGGATATTCAAGTGAATCCGATACCACCCCATCAAAAAACCATCTCTCAAGTTGACCTGTTACTATTCCGCCTGTTCTTATTAATGTTCCGGGATTTGTTGCATCATATCCAACACATAACCACGCACCCATACTTGAATTAATATTTCCGGAAGTCATTCTGACTGAATCTATATAGAATGACTGATTAAATAAAAATCCTGCAGAATTATTAAATTCAACTGTCTTAGGAATAAAAGTTGATAAATTTCCTGTGATAGTTTGAAGAGTTGTTCCGTTTAATCTGATTGATTGATTTGAGTTAGGTGAAAATTCCATCTTTCCATATACACTCCAGTCACCTCCAATGCTGAATATAGAACCAGATGTCATCGCTGAACTGTCATAAGCCTGTTCCTGTATGTAAAAATCTCCCCTGACTGTTAACGGACTTGTTCCAGTTCTAATATATTTTTTAGACATCAATCCTCCGCCACCGGCAGATCCATATAATTGCAAAGTTCCATAAACCAATCCCGATGCCGTAATGCTAAATGCAGATAAAGCCGGAACGTCATATCTGAAAATTCCCTTTGCAGTCAAAGGATCACGTGAGAGTTTATTTGTCAGTCCGGAAGTGCCTCTTCCAGTATTATGAACCCACATACCTCCGTTAAAAATTTTTATTGTATCTTTAGAATTAGCAACATTAACACCTAATCCTGCTGCCGCTCCGGATTGATTCTGACCTCCGTTAAAAATTTTTATTGTATCTTTAGAATTAGCAACATTAACACCTAATCCTGCTGCCGCTCCGGATTGATTCTGA
>DOWN01000161.1:0-746 GCA_003519545.1 Bacteroidota bacterium | reverse complement strand
GCTGCCGCTCCGGATTGATTCTGAAAAACACCTCTTTCATAAATTAAAAAATCAGCATTTAAAGAATCTGAATTTCCAACTGTTAATCCTGGATTGTTTGTATTTCCTGAAGTTAAATTTAAATAAATAAAATTAGGATCAGCAGGTTGAATTATAATTTTTGAAATAACGGTATTAACCGCACCTGTCGGTAAATTTACAACATAAGTAAAAGGTACAAATTCATTGTTTAATAATACACTATCAGTTGCTGATGGTAAAGTATTTCCAAACCAGTTTAATGCATCATTCCAACTGATACCATCTCCTTCACCATCCCATAGTTTATATCCGAATCCTGCGTTTATAGTGCCGGACATTCCAGGCCAGTGAGGCTGACAGCCATAGATATATGTTCCGGGAACAGTAACAACATATTCATATATAGGAGTACCGGAACTCATCACCGCATCCCATGGGTCTGCACCTATTGGATGTGAAGTGCCGGCTAATATCATTGGGTCACATGTTGTTGTATGGAATCCATCAATCCATTGAAATCTTACTGTATCACCTACGATAACATTTAAATTATCAGGTGTGAATACATTGCTTGAAACATTAATAGTATGTATTGTTGAAAATGCTAAATTTGAACTAAAAAATAAGGCAAATAGCAAAAGAAAGGGAAAAAAGTAATTTCCTTTTTTCATAAATGTTAATAAATAATTTTGTGCTAAATAAGGGATTTTAAATCATTAATACCT
>DOWN01000159.1 GCA_003519545.1 Bacteroidota bacterium | reverse complement strand
GATTTCAATTAGGTTAATAAATTAACGGGGCGAAAGCCCCGTTTTAATATATATATATTATGGAAACCTCCTACAAAAGAATCCTCCTCAAACTCAGTGGTGAATCTTTGATGGGTTCACAAAAATTCGGAATTGATTCCGAAGTTTTAAATCATCTCGCAGTTGAAATTAAAAAAATTATTCACTTAAATATCCAAATTGGTATTGTCATTGGCGGTGGTAATATCTATCGAGGTCTATCTGCTTCTAAACAAGGCGTTGATAGAGCAACCGGTGATTCTATGGGTATGCTTGCAACTGTCATTAATTCTCTCGCTTTGCAAAATTCGATTGAAAAAGTCGGAATTCCAACAAGAGTTCAGACTGCTATTCAAATGGATGAAATTGCTGAACCATTTATTTTAAGAAGAGCAGACAGACATTTAGATAAAGGCAGAGTTGTAATTTTTGCCGGTGGCACCGGAAATCCTTATTTCACTACTGATACAGCCGCTGCTTTGAGAGCATCCGAAATAAAAGCTGACTTAGTTTTAAAAGGAACAAGAGTGGATGGTGTTTATGATTCAGATCCTGAAAAAAATCCAAATGCTAAGATGTATAAAAAATTATCTTATGATGAAGTGCTCGAAAAAAATCTTCAGGTAATGGATTTAACTGCTATTACTCTTTGCAGAGAAAATAATTTGCCGATAAAAGTTTTTAATATGAATACTCCCGATAATCTGAAAAAAGTTGTCGTAGGAGAAGATATTGGAACTTTAATCTCTTAATTGTATTTTAGTGTATAAATACTGAAACATTAATTATTAAATAAAAGTAAAAATAATTATGATAAAAGATATTTTAAAAGAAGCACAGGACAGAATGTCAAAAGCCGTTGAACACGTAAGGCTTGAGTTAATAAAAATAAGAACAGGTAAAGCAACTACAAATTTGCTTGACGGTGTTAAAGTAGATTATTACGGAACACCAACACCGCTAAATCAGGTGGGAAATATTTCCACACCGGATTATCATACTATTACTATTCAACCTTGGGATAAATCAATCATAGGGCTAATTGAAAAATCAATCCTGATGTCAGATCTTGGATTAAACCCTTCTAATGACGGTAATATAATTAGAATACCAATTCCTGCTTTAAATGAAGAACGAAGAAAAGAAATTGTCAAGTTATGTAAAAAGTTTGCTGAAGACGGAAGAATATCTGTTAGAAATATCAGAAGAGATGAAAATGAAAAACTGAAAAAAACTGAAAAATCCGACCACTTCTCAGAAGACGAAAGAAAAACTGCTGAAGCAGAGATTCAGAAACTAACCGACAGATACATTAAAGATATTGATGAATTACTCGCAGTAAAAGAAAAAGAAATAATGGAAGTTTAATTTAATTTTTAAATTGAGAAAATTCTGGTTTATAACATATAACTATTTGTTCGTGCCTCTTATGGGAGTGTTCTTCTATACAGGTTTTCTTTTCAGTGCTAAAATCAGAAATGGAATAAACGGCAGAAGAAATATTTTTAAAAAATTAAAAAACTCTGTTTCATATCTAAATCCAAATAAACGGACAATTCTCATTCATTCATCTTCCTTAGGTGAATTTCAACAGGCACTTCCTCTCATTAATGAAATTGATACTTCTGAATATAATATCGTATTCAGTTTTTTTTCTCCGTCAGGATATAATAATGCAAGAATCAATTTAAAAAATTCTTTTAAAACATATCTTCCTTTTGATTCGGTAAGTAATGTTAAAAAATTTTTAAGCCTTATCAATCCTGATAAAGTTATTTTTATGAGATATGACTTATGGTATAATTTTTTATACGAGTGTAAAAAAAGAAATATACCTACCATACTTGCTAATGCGAGATATGATGTAAAGGACATTACATGGAGTTTTCCATTATCAAGGTCATTCAAAGTAACACTCTATAATATGATTGATAAAATATTTGTTATTGACAGAGACGATGAGAAAAACTTTAAAAAATTATTAAACTCGGATGTTAAACTGACAGGCGATTCTAAATTTGAAAGAGTTTTACAGGCATCTAAAAATATAAATACTTTAAACATTCTGCCTTCAACTGTTATCGCTAATAAAAGAATATTTGTAATAGGCAGTTCATGGAAAGATGATGAAGATATACTTTTGCCTGTCGTAAATAAATTAATGAAATTTCATCCGGATTTATTGACTGTTCTTGTTCCTCATGAACCTAAAGAGAAAAAAATTGAACGTATCGAATATAGAATTACCAATGAATTTGAAAATTTAAAATCAATCAGGTTTTCTGAACTCCATAAATTTTCAAATAATAATTTAATTATCGTTGATAAAATTGGTTATCTTATGAAACTTTATTCACTTGCATACTTTAGTTATGTAGGTGGCGGATTCAGAACAGGTCTTCATAATATTGTTGAACCTGCAGTTTATAATATGCCTATATTCTTTTCTAACAGAGTAACAAATTCTGATGACAGTGAAGTTTTATTAAATGCAGGTTGTGGTGTTCTTGTTGATGATCAGCGGAAATTATATAAAGATATTAGCGAAATATTGTATTACCCTGAAGTCAGAAACAGTATTGCTTCCAAATGTGAGTTAATTTTTGAAAATTCTCTCGGTATAGCCAAAAAAATTATATCTAATATTTAATCCTTTTTCTTCGGCTTAAATTCTCTTTCATTCCCATCAATATCTTTTGCCATTATAAAATAACTCAGAAATTCTGTTGTTGTTACACCTTTTATAAAACATTCATATCTTCCGGAACCGTTATTATCAAAAACTTCTTCAGTCAAAACCATTGGTACGTCTGCAAGCCAACTTGTTCCGTCATCATTATAAAAAACTTTTACACTCTTTAAATCTATTGGAATATTACTTGCAATATAAGTAGAAATTTTTAATCCTCCGTTTTCTAATTTGAGTTCAGGATACGGACTGAAAATCATTCCCGGATATAATGCAGCATTAAATCCGTTCACAACTCCCCAACCCAAAACATTATCAGGTTTTCCGGATTGACTTGCTGTCATTCTTAAGGCATCTCTAAGTTGCATCGGAGTTAGTTCAGGATGTGCTTCGAGTATTAATGCAGCGATTCCTGCTGATATAGGTGTTGAAAACGATGTCCCGTTTGAATATTCATATAATGATTTTCCATTACCTAAAGGATTTATTCTTGCCACATATACGCTAACTCCCGGAGCAGATATGTCAGGTTTAATTTGCCCTTTACTGTTTGGACCATTTGATGTAAAGTTTGCAGGCATTCCGTTAAACATAACCGCACCGACTGATATAACGGAATCTCCATCGGCTGCAGATCCAAGTGATGGTTCTGTTGTTTGATTATAATTTCCCATTGCCTGAAAAACTGCAACTCCTAAATATGTACATCTGTCACCGGCAAAAGTTGCTATCGGAACATCTCCATTAAGCATTTCATATTTATAAGTATTGTCTTTATATTCTTCATCATAATTTCTGTATATTAATGAACTCGTAATTATATCTGTCCCGAGTGCTTCAGCCCACTCACATGCTTCAAGCCAAAAATCTTCTTCCATTGGCGTTTCTGTCGGCACGTATTCAGATTTTGCCAATATAATTTCAGAATTAAACGCGGGTCCAATTAACTTACCCGGCATAAACCCGCTCATTGCGGATAATGTAGCTGTTCCATGTCCGCCTTGTGTTGGCGTATCAAAATATTTTTGATTTTGTTCAGGAGCGGTGTTGTTATCATCGTTTATAAAATCATACTCAAGTGTAATTTTTAAATCTTTTAATGCTTCATGATTTTTCCAGTCAAAACCATCATCCAAACTTGTTATCATCACTCCTTCACCTGAAAATCCCATTTTATGAAGCAGAGGAACATTCACCATTTCCATTTGTTTTAATGAATTTCCATAATCAAATTTATATTTTGATGAATCTATTGTTGAATTATAAACTTCTAAAATTTCTTCATTGTATTCTGCGGGTATCAGTTTATCTACTATTCTGAAATGAGAAACAATTCCTGTTTTTTTTATCTTTTCAATTTCATTTTTAGTTAAGTAGGCACTAACTCCATTTAGCCATCTGCTTTTTGCTATAATATCTATTTTCTCGGATAAAATTTTATTAACGTAACTTTCATTCAGCGGTAAATCCATATAG
>DOWN01000227.1 GCA_003519545.1 Bacteroidota bacterium | reverse complement strand
TTAAGAATCCATTTAAACCTGAGAAAGTTATAAAATTGTCAGATATAAAAATATCCCTGATCTGACCGGCAGTTTTTTCCGGGTATAGTAAACTCCAGGAATTTTGAGATGACGCATTTTTTAAAGTTACAAAAACAAGCAGGATTATAATTAATTTTTTCATAAATTAATATTTTTTATTAATATTAATGCAAAAACTATTCCAAATTTTTAAATTTTTATATTATCTGTAAAAATACTAATGTTGTGTTTTTTAATAACTTATATACAATCTCACGAATCCATAGGATTGTTTTGATGATGTATTTTTTGTAACATTTTCAACATTTCTCAAAATATATCCAAAATCAAATACATAATCTCTTAACGGTTCCACTTTCAAATTCGCAGAAAATATTCCGGTATTTACTCTTTCTCCTGCGAGAAATGGTTTATCTTCACCATCAAGTGTTCTGTTATAAGGTAAATTTACATCACCTCCGACATTAATAAAATTTCCCTGATTATCTGTATAATTATTTCCTTTACGGGCAAATGAATATGATAAATTTAAATTTACTCTTGAAGTGAAACTATAATTTGCATTAATAAAAATTCTATCAGCATTCGGACCTATGTTACTTCCGAGAATTGTTCCAAAACCTGTGATACTGTTTTCAGGATTTACATGACTATATACAAAAGGTCTTAGTTTTGTATAAGAAAATTTTAAAGCAAGATTTTTTATCCCTGCCGGTTCATAAGTCATCAATCCGACTTGATAGGCAGTTTTATTCTGACCTGCTGACATATTTCCCAATTGACCAAAAAAGTTTTCATCCATATAAAATGTCCCGTTGAACTGTAAATTTTTCAAAAAATTAGATTGAAATAAAAAATAAAAAGTTCCGTTATCTCTATCCTGCAAATCGTGTTCAAGAAATTTATAAAATCCAATTGGAGTAAGATAAGCGATATCAACTCCCCTGCCGGAATATACTTGCTGTTCACCGACACCTAAATCAAAAAGTTTTGGAAGTGAAAAAACAAACATATTGGTAGCAACATACTTAGTATAATTTTTTAATCTGTCCTGATTAAAAGGACCGACTGTCGCACCTGTGTATGATACAAATTTTAAAATTCCCCAATCAATATTAAATTTTATCATATCTAAATCAGGACCGTTACCGGAAATTATTAAACTTTGATCATAACCAAATCCTGTTTTTATTTTATCACGACCGATGAATGCAGAGAAAGTAATATCCTCTGTGGGTTTAGTTTGATATCTTAAATATCCCTGAGTTAAACTATAAGACCTAATTTCTTCAACACCTTCGACAAATTTATAATTATATCTCAACCATGGTTCTACAGCGGCTGCAACATCGGGATTGCCTCCTATCAGACCGGCTTCAACCGTTAAGTTATATCCGAGATGATCAAAGATAGTCCCAAAAATTTTTCCACCAAATCCAAGTATCTTTGCATTAGATTTAGTTTCCGGAGCAAGAGTATTTATATACTGATCTCTATTGAGCAATTCCATAGAGAAGTTTCCGCTTTTACCTTTATATCTCAGGAAAAATTTTTGTTTATCTGAAAAAATTCCGTTTACACTTTCAGAAAAAGAATCTTCATTCAGAAAATCAGTTGTATTTTGTTTATTCCTTTTGGAAGCATCAAACTGAATATAATATTTATTCAATAATTCTTTTTCCACGGAGGACATAGGATTATTTATTCCTTCCGTAGTTTTAGAATAAGAATCTATCTCATTAAGAAATCCAATTACTTTATTTCTTGCAAGCGGTAAATCCTGATCGTTTATAGGTCCTATGTAGCCTTTGATATTCATATTTTTCAGATAGTCATAAACAGGGTTTGCAATTGGAATATTATCCATCTGCGCGTAAGATATTCCGCCTGTAAAAATTAAAATAAGAAGTATTATCTTTTTCATAAAATTATTTTTCCGTTTGAAAGTTCTGTTAAATCTGATTTAAATTTTTCTACAAATGAAATTTTCACATCACAGATAAGTTCAGCATTATCAGAAGAATTATTTTCAAGTATTTTAATGTTATTCTGTTTTAAATAATTCATTACCTTATTTATCAATTCATAATCAAATTTGATATTCAATTTTTTTGTTATAACTTTTTCTATAATTTCAGAATTTCTTATAGACAATTCAGCCGATTCGAAGTATGCTCTCCTCAATCCGCCTATTCCAAGCAATATCCCGCCAAAATATCTTGTCACAACGCATAACACATCAGTAAGGTTAAATTTATCGATTGCTTCAAGTATCGGCTTACCTGAAGAACCCGAAGGTTCTCCGTCATCATTATATCTGAAAGTATTATTTTTTAAACCGACTCTGAAAGCATAAGGATGATGAGATGCGGAGTGATGTTTTTTTTTCACTGAGTTGATAAGTTCAGGAATAGATAACTGAGACTTGACAGGCATTAAGGTTGCAATGAATTTTGATTTGTTAATTATTAATTCTTTTTCAGTAACAGATTCAACTGTATAATAAAAATCTTTCAAGTCCAGCCTTCTGCTCCGATTAGCGGAACGAATTTATATTCATCAAATTTTTTTTGTTTGAATTTTATTTCATCATTTTCAGAAACTTTTTTTATCAAAGTCATAATCTGAGTGAACTGATCTCCTACCGGGATAACAATTAAGCCGCCGATTGCAAGTTGATCCAAAAGCGATTTTGGAATTTGAGGACTTCCTGCAGTCACAATAATTTTTTCGAATGGTGCATATTCAATCCAACCTTTTGAACCGTCACCAGTTTTTATTTTTACATTATATCCGAGTGATTTTAAAAGTTTATCAGTTTTGACAGCGAGTTCAGAAACTCTTTCAACCGAAAAAACTTTAGCACCTAATTCACATAAGACAGCCGCCTGATAACCCGAACCTGTTCCGATTTCCAAAACTTTATCACCGGGTTTAACTTCAAGTAACTGAGTCATAAAAGCAACTGTGAAAGGTTGCGATATTGTTTGGTTTCCGGCGATTGGCAAAGCATTATTATCGTAAGCACGTGATTTAAATTCATCATTTACAAAAAATTCCCTCTTAACTTTATTAATGGCGAACAAAACTTTTTTATCATTTATCCCTTGTCCTGCAAGAATTTTAACAAGTTCTTTTCTTTTGATTGAATTTAAATCCATTTTTTATTTTTTTTCAGCAAAAATTGATTTTACAGATTTAGTTACAGATTCAGACACAAGTAAATCTCTTAATTTCTTTTCCAGATCTTTTTCATCTTCACATCTTTTTAGTTTACCGTCTTCAGCGATTGAAATTTGTCCGGTCTCTTCAGATACAATTACGGCAATTGCATCAGTAGTTTCAGAAATTCCCAAACCTGCTCTGTGTCTTGTACCGAGACTTCTGTTTCTAATGATATGAATTTCAGATAACGGGAGTAAACATCTTGCCGCTTCGATTTTATTACTTTGAATTATTACAGCTCCGTCGTGCAGAGGAGAACGCGGGTTAAAAATTGAGATTAATAATTCCTGATTAATTTTTGATTGAATTAATTCGCCAGTTTCAATAATATTTTGTAAACCGGTAGTTCTTGATATAACGATAAGTCCGCCCCATCCTCTTGATTTCAGTTCGCCACTCGCATTTGCAATTTCAGTAATGTTTTGATTGATGTCAATCTTTCCGAAAATAGAAGATACACCTGTTTTACCGAGGATAGATAACAGTCTTCTGATTTCAGGCTGGAATAAAATTATAAAAGCAATGACCCAAATTTCTGTTAATCTTCCGAGTAGCCATCCTAAAGCCTGCATATTAAGAAGTTGAGCAATAAAAGACAGACCAATGATAAGCAACAGAGCAAAAAATATCTGCGAGGCAATAGTTCCCCGCATAATTGTGTATAATTTATAGAATACATAAGCGACTATAAGAATATCAATTATGTCAATTATTTTTACGGATAAAAATCCTATCTTAAATAATTCCATTACATAAAATAATTTAAATAAATTATTATTAAAATGTATCAAGACACACATTTTTTAATTCCCGAAGGTTCAAAAGTGAGACTTAAAAATTTTGATCCCGAATACAAAGGAGAATATTTTACAAACGATGATGCAAAA
>DOWN01000115.1:5726-8582 GCA_003519545.1 Bacteroidota bacterium | reverse complement strand
GTCCTGCTTTAAATTTGTCATCGTTTGGTATAACTGAAGAAGATGCCGAAGAATCTTTTAATGAAGCATTGGATATTTTTATGGATGATATAATTAGCAAAAATAATTTAGAAAAAGTTTTAATTTCTTTGGGATGGATAATTAAAGAAAATTCATTTATACCACCTCGCATTGATTTACCTAAAATTGTTAATGAATATAAACCTGTTAAAGCAGAAAGATTAACATACCCTGTCTGTTATGCATAAGGATTTTTTTGTTAATGGCTAATACTATAAAGACGAAAAAATTTATTAAATGGCTTAAAAATAAAGGATTAATCTTTATTAGCCAAAAAGGTGCACATCAGAAATGGAATTATCCAAATAATCCTTTAAATAGACCTGTTATAATCAAATCAAATTTAGATGATATCCCGATTAACCATATTACAACAAATCTTCAAACTTTAGGAATTGATAAAAAAACATTTTTGAGTGAAATAAACCAAATTTGAAAACGTTTTTGATTATTAAATTTGGAATTGAATAAAATTGTTTTTATTGGTATTTTTAGAGTTAATTCAAATAAAACCTTTATTTTATCGGTTTTCTTATATTAAACATCAGATTTTCTAACCATTCAAATTTAATTTTATAAATGAATTTACCTGAAGATTTAAAATATACAAAAGACCACGAGTGGGTCAGAATTGATTCAGAAGGAGTTGCTGAAATTGGAATTACAGAATACGCACAGGGAGAGTTAGGCGATATTATTTATGTTGGCATTGAATACTCCATTAACGGTGACGTGGCAAAGGGTGAAGAGATTGGAACTATTGAAGCGGTCAAAACTGTAGCACAGTTATATAGCCCGATTACCGGAAAAATTCAGGATATTAATATTGATATTAATGATAATCCGAGTGATGTAAATACTGATCCTTATGGTAAAGGTTGGTTAGTAAAAATTACTCCTACTAAACCGGAAGATTTAAATGAATTGATGGATGTTAATGAGTATAAAGCATTAATCGGAGTTTAAAAAATAAATTAAGTTTTTAAAAGCACTTTTCGTTCTTTAATAATGAATAATATGAATAAACCGAATAAGATGAATATGGAAATTAGAATTTCAAATTTAAAAGATGGAAATCATTTTTATAAATTTGAAAACAATGCTGAAGATTTTGAAATTGAAGAAGTTGAATTCAAATCCGGTATTATTACTAATGTTGAACTGATAAAAACCGGTACTCAATATGACTTAAAAGCCAAGTTAACAGGAACGTATGTGATGGATTGTGAAAGATGTCTTGAAAAATATGAATTACCGTTTGATATAAATTTTGAATTGGTTTATAAAACAGATTTCAAAGGTGAATTTATAAATAACGATAAAGATATAGATCCAAATTTAGTTTTTATAAGTCCTAACACACATCATATAGATATTAAAAATGATGTCAGGGATTATCTGATTATAAATATTCCGATGAGAAAAATTCCTGATGAATTAAATGATAAGTGTTTAGTTTGCGGTAAAGAGATATCAAACGAAATAAATGATGAACAGAATAACGAGATAAACCCTGTATGGGAAAAATTACTAAAAAATAAAAATAACTAATATAATATGCCTAATCCTAAAAGAAGACACTCTAAAACAAGAGGGAGAAAAAGAAGAACTCATTATAAGGCTTCTGCTCCAACATTATTATCATGTCCAAACTGCGGTGAGATGAAACTTTCACACAGAGTTTGTTCATCTTGTGGTTTCTATGACGGGAAATCAGTTGTAATTCCAAAAAAATAAATTTCATTAACATAATTTTGATATGAGCGAAATAATCAAAATAGCAATTGATGCAATGGGTGGTGATTTCGCTCCTGATAATGAAATAGACGGTGCAATTCTTGCCGCATCTGAAAACAAATCAAATCTTCATTTGATTCTTACAGGGGATGAAAAATTCCTGGCTGCTGAATTAAATAAAAGAAAAAATATCCCTTCTAATATTTCTATAGTAAATGCAACTGAAGTTATTACTATGGATGATTCTCCTTCTGAAACTTTTAAAACAAAACCTGATTCATCTCTTGCTGTTGCTCTAAACTTAGTAAAATCCGGCAAAGCAAACGGATGTATCTCCGCAGGAAATACAGGTGCAGTTTTGTTTAATTCAACTTTTAAACTCGGAAGACTTGATAAGGTAGGGAGACCAACAATAGGTTCAATCTTTCCTACGACAGGCGATATAACAATGGTATTTGATGTTGGTGCTTCGGTTGATTGCAAACCAATTCATCTATTTCAATATGCAATTATGGGAAGTATGTATATGGATATTATGTATGGAATTAAAAATCCATCGGTTGGTTTGTTAAATGTAGGCGAAGAAAAATCTAAAGGTGATGAACTGACAATTAAAACTTACGAACTGTTAAGCAATTCAAAGTTAAATTTTATCGGGAATGTTGAAGGAAGAGATATTCTGAAAGGCAAATGTAATGTTGTTATATGTGATGGATTTGTAGGAAATGTTATTCTTAAATTTGCAGAAAGTGTTTTGGATTTTCTTAAAACTTCTTTCAAAAATTATGCGGATGAAAGTGTAATGAAAAAAATTAAAGTGGGAATGATGAGAGGTACTATGAAAGATGTTTTAAAAAGATTTGATTATCAGAATTACGGCGGGGTTCCGCTTCTGGGAGTAAAAGGCATATCTATAATCGGACATGGTAAATCTTCACCGCTTGCTATCAAAAATATGATTATGAAGGCAGTTGAAGTTCATAAAAAAGATTTAATAAACCGGACTGAAAACGAACTTAGAACTATTAATTTTTCAGTATAATACCGTTTTTAACACTT
>DOWN01000115.1:0-5659 GCA_003519545.1 Bacteroidota bacterium | reverse complement strand
GGTATAATACCGTTTTTAACACTTTAAATTGATTTAAATAATCGTTAATTTTAATGTTTAATATACGATAATGGCAAAACAGCAATCATTCATGGATAAAGCCGGAAAAGGGGCTAAAAAGTCGGAACTTATAGTTACGTGCCCTGACACCGGTAAAGAAACCAAAATTATAAACGTAAGATATGTTGAAACAGTGAAAACTGAAAAAGGTACCTGGAAATTTCTTGATAGAAATATGAGGGTATATGAATCAACATACAAACCATACTTAGGTTAATTTTTAAATAACTACTTTAATGAACTTTTTTCTGCTAATAAGGATAAAGTTCATTTTTTTATAAGGAAAAACAATATGTCAAAAGTTTGTGAATTAACAGGTAAAAAGCCTCTGACAGGTAATAATGTTTCACACGCAAATAATAAGACCAAACGCAGACAACTGCCAAATCTTAAGAAAAAAAGAATTTGGATTGAAAGCGAAAAAAGATGGGTTACTTTGAAATTATCTGCAAGGGCTTTAAAAACTATTAATAAAAAAGGGACTAAAATCCTGCAAAACATCTGATGCAGGGAATTGAAGGATCGTCTGCTAATTCGGTTATTAGTATAATTATTCCGACATTAAATGAAGAAAAATTAATTCTTAAAACATTATCTCAATTCACTCCCGAATTAAAAAAAAAGTTCAATCTTGAAATAATTGTGAGTGACGGAGGTAGTGATGATAAAACAATTGAACTGGTAAATAAGTCAAGTGGTATTGTTGATCAAATTACAGTTCATAAGGAACATAGAAAGCAGAACATTTCCGAAGGGCGAAACAAAGGGGCGTCAATATCTAAAGGAGATGTTCTTATTTTTTTTAATGCGGATACATGTATTAGAGACACTGAATACTTTTTTAATAAAGTTTTAGAGATATTTAATACGACGGATGTTTCTGCAATTGCTTGTCCTGTTTATGTTTTTCCTGAAGAGGAAATAATGATTGATAAGATGTTTCATGCCTTTTATAATAACTATACAAGATTGATAAATAAAATAAATCTTGGTATGGGACGTGGCGAAGCACATGTGATGAGGAGAAAAGTTTATCTTGAGCAAAATGGTTATAATGAAAAATTATTTGCAGGTGAAGATTATGATCTGTATAAAAGGATAGCGGGAAAAGGGAAAATTAAATTCAGTAAGGATTTGATTATCTATGAATCTCCGAGAAGATACAGAAAGTTCGGATACTTTAAAGTTTTTATGGATTGGTATTTAAATTCAATATATGTTACTTTCTTCAACAAATCGAGTTCTGACAGTTGGGAGCCGGTGCGTTGAATTTTTTTAATGTTCTTTGTAATAGCACTGAAGGTATAAAAGCCAGATGCGGAATTATAAAAACTTCACATTCTGAAATTGAAACTCCTGTTTTCATGCCGGTTGGAACTTTGGGAACTGTTAAAGCAGTTGATTTATCATATCTCAATAATTTTGATTGCAGAATTTTACTTTCCAATACTTATCATTTATATTTGAGACCGGGTTGTGATGTTCTTGAGAATGCCGGTGGATTACATAAATTTATGAATTGGAATAAAAGTATTCTGACCGATAGCGGTGGATTTCAAATATTCAGTTTATCTGATTTAAAAAAAATTACCGGTGAAGGTGTAGAGTTTTCTTCACACATAGACGGTTCAAAACATTTTTTTACTCCAGAAAAAGTGGTGGATATACAAAGAATCATCGGATCTGATATTATGATGCCACTTGATGAATGTATGCCTTATCCGATTTCTGAAAAAGATGCAATAAAGTCTCTGGAGATAACTCATAACTGGGAAAAAAGATGTTTAGATCATTTTGTAAATTCTGAATCTAAATACGGATTTGAGCAATTTTTATTCTCAATTAATCAAGGAAGCACAAATAAAAATCTCAGGAAAGAAAGCATTGAATTTCTTGACAGTTTGAATTTTTCAGGAAATGCAATCGGTGGTTTAGCAGTTGGTGAACCAAAAGAGTTGATGAATGAAACAGTTGAATATTGTGTTTCAATTATGAATCCCGAAAAGCCGGTTTATCTTATGGGAGTTGGGACACCTGAAGATTTATTAAACTGCATTGAAAACGGTGTTGATATGTTTGATTGTGTTTTACCAACAAGAAATGCAAGACATGGAAAGTTATATACAACTTACGGAGAAATAAACATAAAAAATTTAAAATATAAATTTGATAATAATTCTCCTGATGAAGAATGTAAAACTTATACTTCTGAAAATTACTCTTTGTCTTATCTTAGACATTTATTTTTATCGGGGGAAATTCTCGGAAGTATATTGATATCAATTCATAATCTTGGATTTTATCTTAACCTTATGAAAAATATCAGAGTTGCTATAAAAGAAAACAGATTTTTAAATTTTAAAAAAGATTTTTTAAATAAATATTTATCAAACAAAAATAAATAAACGTGGATAAAATAATTTTATTACAGGCAGCACCGGGTGGAATGGAGTCTTTATTGTCTTCAATACTCCCGTTTTTATTAATTATAGTAATTTTTTATTTTTTGATTTTAAGACCTCAGCAAAAAAGACAAAAGGAAAGACAAAAACTTCTTGACTCTGTTGAGAAAGGCGATAAAGTGATTACAGCAGGAGGTATTTATGGAACTGTTGACGGTATCGAAGATAATACTTTGCTTGTCAAGATTGCTGAAGGTGTAAAAGTAAAAATGGAGAGATCATCAATTTCCACAATAATTGGAAAGACAGATATCACTCCTGCTAAAAAATAATGTCTGAAAAAAAAGAAAAAATATTAGACTCTATTGAGTCTGCACTTGAAGATTACAAGAACGGAAAAATTGTAATTGTAGTTGACGATGAAGACCGTGAAAATGAAGGTGATATGATTTTCTCTGCGGAGAAATGTACACCTGAACTTGTCAACTTTCTTGTTAAAAATGCCGGTGGTTTAATCTGTGTCCCAATGGAAGAAGACAGATTAAAAGAACTTGATTTGAATATGATGACGAATGTTAATACTGCACTTCATGAAACTGCTTTTACAATTAGTGTTGATTATAAAATTGATACTACAACAGGAATTTCTGTTTACGACAGAGATAAAACAATCAAAGCATTAATTGATAAAGATACTAAACCTTCTGACCTAGGAAGACCGGGTCACATTTTCCCTTTAAAGGCAATGAAAGGCGGTGTATTGAGAAGGGCTGGACATACGGAAGCGGTTGTAGATCTTGCAAAACTATGCGGACATTTTCCTGCAGGTGTTTTATGCGAAGTTTTGAATGAAGACGGATCAATGGCAAGGTTACCTGATTTGATAAAGATTGCAAAAAAATTTGATTTGAAGTTAATCAGTATAAAAGATTTAATTGAATACAGATTAACTAAAGAAAATCTCGTTCACAGAATTATTGAAACAAGATTACCTACAAGATTCGGAGATTTTAAAATTCATCTATTTGAAAGTGATGTTGATTCAAAGGAACATATTGCACTTGTTAAAGGTGAAATAAAAAGTGACACTCCGGTTTTAATTAGAGTTCATTCTGAATGTTTAACAGGTGATATATTTGGTTCTATTAAATGTGATTGCAGAGATCAGTTATTACAGGCAATGAAGATGATAGAAAAGGAAGGCTCGGGAATTGTGTTATATATGCGTCAGGAAGGTCGTGGTATCGGGCTAAGGAATAAACTGAAAGCGTATGAATTACAAGAACAAGGCAAAGATACTGTTGATGCGAATTTAGAATTAGGATTTAAACCTGATTTAAGAGATTATGGAATTGGTGCGCAGATTTTATGCAAACTTGGAGTTAAAAAAATTAAACTGATGACTAATAACCCTAAAAAAGTTGTGGGTCTTCAGGGATATGGTCTTGAAATCGTCGAAAGGATTCCGATTGAAATTGAATCAAATCCTGAAAACGAAAATTATTTAAATACAAAGAGAGATAAACTCGGACATCTAATATTAGTTAATAAATAATAAAATTATGGAAAATACCGGAGCAGTTTACCTTTCAAGAGACAGACTTGTAGAACTTGAAAAGGAATTATTGGATTTAAAAACTAATCAGAGAAAATCAATTGCTGAGAGAATTGCTGAAGCAAGATCTCAAGGTGATTTAAGTGAAAATGCTGAATATGATGCGGCAAAAGAAGAGCAAGGAAATCTTGAACTTAAAATTGCCAAACTTGAAAATGTTTTATCAAGAGTTGTAATTGTGAATGCTGAAGATATTCCCGATGATGAAACCAGAATTTTATCAAAAGTTATGGTTAAAGATAAATCATTGAGAGAAAAAATTACTTATACACTTGTATCTCCTGAAGAAGCGGATTTTGATAACGATAAAATTTCAGTTACTTCACCCGTTGGTAAAGCATTATTGAACAAAAAAGTCGGTGATATTGTTATAGTTGAAGTTCCTGCGGGAAAAATTGAATACGAAATATTGGAAATTTCAAAATCGATATAAATGGCAAAACCAAAGTTTTCTGAAATAAAAGTCGGTATGTTTGTTTTAGGTGCAATCTTTCTGATTCTTGCCACTGCTTTTTGGGCAAAAGGTTTTATATCAAGTAAAGATTTGAGAGATATGAAAGTGTATTTTACAAATGTATCGGGTTTAAATGTCGGCGATCCTGTGACTGTGCTCGGTGTTAAAATGGGAAGAGTTGAAGATATAAAACTTATCGGAGATTCAATTGAAGTTGAATTTACTCTTGATAAATCCGTAAAAGTAAGACAAGACTATGTCGTTGAAGTTGCTATTCTTGAATTGATGGGCGGTAAATGTGTTTATATAAATCCCGGCAAAAGCCCTAATGAAATTGATTATTCAAATCATCTTGTTGGTAGCGAAGGTTCGGATATTGGTGCAATGTTCAGAAAAGTAAATCAACTTGGAGATTCTGTTTCTGTTTTACTGACTAAATTTTCTTCTAATTCGGATAACATAAATAAAGTATTGGTAAATGTTAATGATTTAATTGGTGATCCGCAGTTAAAAAGTAATATGAAAGGAACTATTGCAAATTTTGAATCAACTTCAAGAAATTTAAATTTACTTGTTGCTGAAAACAGAGTTTCACTTGGCAATCTTTCTAACAAAGTAGGTCAGACTGTAGATAACGTAAATACAATTCTTGATGATAGCAGCCCTGAATTCAAAAAAACATTTGAAAATATTCAGGTATTGACTAACAGAGTTGACAGTTTAATAAACAATCTGAATGTTATGGTTACTGATATCCAGGATCAGAAAGGTTCCGTTGGAAAATTTATGTATGATGAAAAATTTTATGAAAATATGAACAAGACATTAATTGAGATTGAAAAACTCACCAAAAAAATCCGGACAGACGGAGTCAAAATAAATTTATTCTGATTATAAAAAAAGCCGGTTTAATCCGGCTTTTTTATTTCAATTCAAACTTCCAAAAAATTTTATTTTATATCAAACGCTAAATTAACTCTGTGAGTTGAACCGACATTTCCCAATGAATTAAAAGCATAATCAAGTCTGTAGTTTCTGATTTTAATTCCAACTCCTATGGAAAAACCTGCTAACCCAACTGCACTACCTGTTTTTAAATCTTGTCTTTGCTGATTATTATATCCTAAT
>DOWN01000194.1 GCA_003519545.1 Bacteroidota bacterium | reverse complement strand
CATTAATAATAAAGTTGAACAACTTTTTATCGAGAAGAAAAATAAATCTTGATTATTAAATAATAATATTCTAAGTTTACATACTTATATGTTCTTAATAATACGAGATTCACTTTAATACGCTGAAAGATATACCAATTTAAAGACCGCATAATAAAAATTTAACCCGATGAAAAACAAATAATATGAATTTAAATATCTCGAATAAAAAACTTCTTCTGTTATTTTTATTTATAATGTTAAGTTTTTCCTCATTGAAATCACAAGTTACACAGCAATGGGTGAAAGCATATAATCATGCATATAACACTTCAAGTTTCGGTTACAAAATAAAAACAGATAGATTTAATAATGTTTTTATTCTCGGTACAAGCACAAATGGTCCCAAATTAAAACCTTTGATTTGTCTTATTAAATTTAATTCAATGGGTATAACGCAATGGATTGCGAGATATGACAATGGTTTTAATGGAGATAATTTTCCATGGGATATGGTAATAGATTCTTCGGGCAGTGTTTATATAACAGGAGCATCACAAAGAGATTCTCTCATTTTTCATCAGGATATAATTTTATTAAAATATTCTACAACAGGAAATTTATTAATGGAAAAAAGATATTTCTCCAAACAAGGAATTCAATCCGCAGGAATATCTTTATTATTAGATTCACAACAAAATATATATATTGTTGGGGGAATATATATTTTAGCTAATGGTTTTATGGGTACTAATTATAGTTTAACTATTAAATGTGATAGGGATGGCAATATGTTATGGTATGATAAATATGCCAATGGAAATATTGATTGTATGACAAGATATATTGGAATGGATAAAAATAACAATATATATTCCGGCGGATATATTTTCACTGATTCAATGTCAAATGAATATGGTTTTTATGTTCAAAAATTAAACAAAGACGGTGAAGTAAAATGGAGACGTTCATATTTTACTGAATTCGGAAGTTGTTATCCTAATGTAATGCAAGTTTCACCCTCTGGAAATGTTTATCTCGGAGGTGCGATTAGCTATTCTAATATAAGTTTTTGGGATATGGGAATTATTAAATATGACAGCAATGGTAATTTAAAATGGACAAAGGTTATTGAAAACACTTCAATACGTTCTGATGATTATATATTCGATATGAAATTAGACAATGTTGAAAATATTTATTTCACAGGTAGGGATGTTATCCCGGGAAATTATTTAGATATAGCTACAGGAAAAGTAGATTCATCATCAAATTTAATTTGGATAAATCATTTTGATCCATTTAATGGAGGAGAAGATGCCGGTATGTCCATTGATTTGGATTCTTTCGGAAATGTATTTGTAACGGGTAAAAGTGGGCACAAGAATGGAACCGACATAATAACTCTACGAATTAACAATAATGGAGAATTTAAATGGTATAAAGTATTTTCATCAAATAGTCCAGCTAGTGAAGATTATGGAGAATCAATATCTATTGATAATCAAAATAATATTTTGGTTGGTGGATATTCTTATACTACTCCATCAACTGCTGATATGATTGCAATAAAATATTCTCAAACAACGTCAGTTAATAATGAGAATGAGCTTTCAGATATAAGATTTGAATTATTTCAAAATTATCCAAATCCATTTAACCCGAAAACAAATATAGAGTTTAAAATTAATATACCTGGAGAATATGAATTAAAAATATTTGATATATCAGGAAAGGCAATAGATACTCCATTAAGAAAACATTTACAATCAGGAAAGTATATAATAAATTGGAATGCTGAAAAATACCCAAGCGGTATATATTTTTATGGTTTATATAAAGACGGAGTAAAATTAGAAATTAAAAAAATGATATATCTGAAGTGAAAAAAATTTATTTCATATTGGCAGTGATGTTATCTTTTCAATTTCTTACATCTGAAAATATATTTTCTCAGCCACAGTTGATATGGGAAAGGTTTAATATAGTTCCGAATGGAAGCAGCTTACCCGTTGACCTTGAAGTTGACAGCACCGGTAATATTTATAAATTATGTTCAGAGGGAGGATTTGCAGTATTAAAATATGATAAATATGGAACACTCAAATGGAGAGTATCTTATGACCATCCAAATTTGAGACTTGGTACAAGTCCAAAGTCAATGGTTATAGATAAAGAAGGGAATGTATATTGTGTAGGTGATAATAATTATGAAATAGTAACAATAAAGATAGACGATAACGGTAGATTAGACTGGGTAAGAGCATTTAGTCCCGGAGCAGGATTTTACACTGTAGGAGGAATAGCAATAGACCCAAGTGGAAATGTAGTAGTAGCCGGAGGTTCGCCATCTAATTTTCAGAGAATAATATATGGAGTTATAAAATACAAACCTGACGGAGATACAGTCTGGGTTAAAGTTAAAACTGATGTCGCACCATATACAGGTGGAATTGTTAAATCAGTTAAAATTACTGATAACGGAGATATATTTATCGCAGGTTATGTATATTTCAATAATACCGGAGAATGTTTAGTAGCAAGAATAAGAGAATCAGGACAAGAAATATGGACAAAAAAATTTATTGTAGGAGGTTCAATCAGTTATTTATTGATAGATAAAAATGAGGAATATTTATATACAGTTGGAGCAATAGACAATAAAAATGAGAATACAGATATATTAATCAATAAGCTGAATATTTCGGGAAATTTATTTTGGAGTAAGACTTTTAATACAGACGAAGGATATTTTGAAGAATTAAGAGGAGCTGTATTAGATAATGAAAATAATGTAATCTTTACAGCAAAAAGTGGTGTTTTAACACCCACATTTATACTCACTGTTAAATATGACACAAATGGTAATTTAGTTTGGGAAAGAAGATTTATTGCCAATTCAAGTAGAGAGAATTATCCGTTTGATATAATATGTGATAATCAAAATAATATATTTGTTACCGGAGATGCTACTTTTGGAATTGGAGAGTATTGGTTGATGTGTTTAATTAAGTATAATTCAAGTGGAGTTTTACTATGGAATATTTTTAATGGAACACCTTTAAGAAGAAATACTGGATTAAAATTAATAAAAACAGGAGATTTTATTTACGTTACGGGGCAAATGAAATGGACATCAGGTCAATATAACTCGTTTTTATTAAAATATTCAGAAAATCCTTTAAATATAAACGGTGTAGCGGAAAACCTGAATTTTGAACTGAATCAAAATTACCCCAATCCTTTTAATCCGAAAACTATGATAAGTTTTGCAATTAAAAAACAAAGTTTAGTTAAAATTATCGTTTATGACATAAACGGGAAAGAAATACAAACACTTGTAAATGAAGTTAAAAATTCAGGTAATTTTGATGTAGAGTTTAGTGGTAGTTATATTCCAAGCGGAATATATTTCTATACATTATTTATAAACAACGAAAAAATCCAAACAAGAAAAATGGTATTGGTGAAGTAAGGTTAATTCTAAACGGGATTTATTTTTATAAAGCAGGGTTAAACACCCTGCTTTTTTTATTTCTGTAAATTAAATGAAAATTTAGTTCCCTGGTTTTCATCTGATTCTACTTTTATGCTTGAGTTATGCACTTCAAGAATATGTTTTACTATTGATAGTCCTAAACCGCTTCCGCCTTTATCCCTAGATCTGTTCTTATCAACTCTGTAAAATCTTTCAAAAATTCGAGGTATATCTTTTTTAGGTATTCCAATCCCTGAATCTACAATATCTATATTAACATTTTTTTCATTATCAGTTAAAACAATTTTTACGGTTCCATTTTCAGGTGTGTATTTAATTGCGTTATCTATTAAATTTACAAATACCTGCTTAATCCTTTCCGAATCTCCGAATACCTGAGTTTCATCATTCAGATTATCTTCAACCAATAAATTTATTTTTTTGTTTTCAGCAAGTGACTTGAGTTCATTAATAACTATTTTTGAAAAATCTGATATATCAAAATATCTTTTACTCATTCGCAAACCGGTTTCAAATTTGGAGATTGTGATTAAATCATCCACTAATTCTTTAAGTCTGCTTGCTTGACGTAATGCTCTGTTTAAAAAATCTAAATTTACTTTTTCATCATTTATCGCACCGTCTATTAAAGTTTCTATGGATAACTGAATTGCAAATATAGGTGTTCTAAGTTCGTGAGCAACATTACCTAAAAATTCGTTTCTGTTTATTTTAAAAATTTTTGCGGTATTAAGTTCATTAGATAATCTCTCTGATAACATCAACAATGAATCAAATAATGATCTGATATCCGGATTATATTTTGTTTTTTTGAGATGATCGGAAATTAAATCATTTACTTTTTTTATCTCGGCAAGTTTAATCTCAAAATTATTTGATTCGTCATTGTCTTCATTTGATTTTGTCTCGGATGCAAAATAGTTAAATACTTTTACAGGTCTTATCACTTCTTTGTTTATAAATAAAATGGTTATAATATAAAGCAATAAAAGAGATGACGCAGTGATAAGAATAGAAAATGGAGAAATATTTAATAATAACAATACTATTGTTATAATTAACAGTAGTATTAAAAAAATTAATGAAAATTTTATTATTAAATTANNTGTTTTTATTTTGTATCAAATAGATTTTTTTCTATGCGTCTTTAAATCTGTAACCAAGACCTTTTATGGTTTCAATATAATCTGCATATTCACCAAGTTTTTCTCTAACCTTTGCAATATGAACATCAATAGTTCTGTCAATAACATAAATATTTTCACCCCAAATCTGATTTAAGAGTATTTCTCTTGAAAAAACTCTTCCTCTGTTTGACAATAAAAAATGTAAGAGTTGAAATTCTTTTTTCGGAAAGAAAACTTCTTTTTTATTTATCTTTACACTGTGTGAAACACTATCAACTTCTAAATTTCTGAATCTGACGATCTCTTCAATTTGCTGCATATTCTCCGCATCAATATTGCTTCTTCTCAATACTGATTTAATTCTCGCCATAACTTTTCTCGGTGAAATTGGTTTTTGAATATAATCATCCGCACCAAGTTCAAGACCGACTATCTCATCAATTTCGTTTTCTTTTGCTGTTAAAAATATCACCGGAATTTTCATAGTAGCAGGTTCTGTTTTTAATCTTTTACAGACTTCAAATCCATTCAATTCCGGCATCATAATATCAAGTAAAATTAATGCCGGCTTTTCAGATTGAAGAATATCAAGTGCTTCTTTTCCATTGTATGCAGTTATAACTTCAAACTCATTTTCTTTTTCAAGATTATACTTCAATAAATCAACGATGTCTTTTTCATCATCAACTACTAAAACTTTAATTTTCATTTTTGGATCTTTTCTCATAAAATAGAACTGTAATGTTAAGAAATCTTTATCAAATTATTTACAAATTATTTCCTTACCGCTTTTGGCAGATTTATAGATACAATCAATTATTTGCATTACTTTTATTGCTTCATCACCTGTTGAAATCAGTTTATCATTTCCTTTTAAAACACCTATAAAATGTTTCAATTCGAGTTCGTATGAATTTTTGAACAAATTTGCAGGCATTTTGATATTTTTTGGAGTAATGTTAAATACATTATTCTCCATTTTTTTGAATACTTTAAGAGGGTTAATTGAAGAACTGCCTTTTTCACCGTAAATATTGCAATAAAAAAATTCTTCTCTTATCAAACTCCAACTGACTTCAAGATTTAATGCCGAACCATTTTTAAATCTAATCATCGTAAAATTACTGTCTTCAACCGACTTTGTATTGTGTGAAAAATTTACTGCAGAAACAGAATATACTTCCGGAAATCCAAGCATCCACAAGCCTGCATCAAGCATAGCAAGACCGTTATCAATTACAACACCACCGCCGGATTTATCTTTTTCAAGAAACCATTTCTGGACTGATGATCTGGTTTTTAACCAGCCTGTTTTTACAAAAAATATATCCCCGAGTTCTTTTGATTTCACAAAACTTCTTTGCATCATAACATCATACCGGAATCTATTATTCATCCCCACCATTAATTTTCTTTTTTCTTTCTTAGCAGTATTTACAATTGATTCGGCTTCTTTTATGTTTCTTGCGATTGGTCTTTCTACTAAAATGTCTTTTCCCGCTTCAAGACAGGAAATTGCAATATCTTTATGAACATTAGTCTGAGCAGAAATAATTACACCACTGATTTCAGGATTTTCTTTTAATAATTCATCTGTGGTTTTATAAACTTTTTTCGGATTGATATTGTGCCGGGACGCAACTTTTTTTGCTTTTGAAAAATCTGTATCACATATTGCATCAATCTCTACATCATTCATTTTAGATAAACACGGAAGGTGAATAATCTGAGCAAGGGCGCCAAGACCGATTACTGCAATTTTGGTTTTTTCCATAGAAAGGTAGGTTGTATTTAATATGCCAAGACACCCGAATCACATACACAAGTTACTTACCGCTGCTTCCTTCCGGACCTGACGGGATTGGGCAACAGCGTATTGTTCGGGGCTTGACAAAGAACGAAAAATTATCCTTTAATATAACTAAGATGATTTAAACATTAAATACAATCCGAATAACCCTAAAAGAATATTTGCAATCCACATTCCTATAAAAGGAGAGACTAATCCCCTGTCGGCGAGTTTTTCTCCGCCAATAAGCGAAGCCCAGTAAATCAGAAAAAACAATAATGATAAACCTGCGGCTACTCCAAATCCGCCTTTCTTAACCTTGTAACCGAGCGGTGCTCCTATCAATGCAAATATTATACAGGCAAATGGAATTGAAAATTTTTTATATATCTCAACAGAATATGCATCAATTTGTTTTTTAACCTGTGATTTAAAAATTATATGTGATTGTTTCGACTGGTTTAACGTCATAACTTTTCGGTATGTATTGAACAAAGATTCATATTCATAATTCATTTTTCCTGCAGAATCCATTTTGAAAACCGTATCTCTAAAGTTCACTTTTAAAACTTCAGATAAAACAATTTTCAGATTTTTAATATAATTTTCGTCAGATGTTAATAAATTAACTTTTAAACTGTCCGTTATATATTTCATTTGATCTGATGTCATTTCTCTGTCGCCTCTCATCATACTACCTTCCTGATTCTGCCTGAATCCAAAATCTTCAGCAGGTAAAATAATTCTGTGCTTTTCAAATTTTATTCTTCTGTATTTGTTCACCGGATCTTGAATGTTATACTGATGTATCTCTCCGTCACTTAAATCCATTACAATATTTTTTAAATCTGACGAAAATCCGATATTTCCTTTTTCTGCAACAAATAAATTTTTATATGAAGGATTTGAATAATCATAAATATAAACACCTTCGAGATTATTATTTTCAGGAAAAGTCTTATTTACTAAAATCCTTGCTCCGGAAATATCTTCACTGAACTTTCCCGCTTCAAGTATCAATGTAGGTTTAGATCTTGTTATATCCGAAAATAAAACTCTCGCCTGATGATTTGCTTCCGGTAAAACATCGTTGTTAAACCTTATCATTAAATAACATAAAATTCCTGAAATTAAGATTACGGGTATCATTAGTTTTTTCAAACTAATGCCACCGGCTTTCATTGCGGTTATTTCGTTATTTGATGCGAATGAACCAAATGCCATAATTGTGGCAACAAGCACTGCCATAGGCACGGCAAGTGTTAACATCCATGCAAGATTTAAAGTAATAAGTTGAATTATAATCCAAGTGCTTATACCTTTACCTAATAACTGATCCAGTGATTTATATATAAACTGAAATAAAAATAAAAAAATCACCACGGATAGAGCAAATATAAATGGACCAATGTGTGCTTTTAATATGTATCTGAATAATATCATCCGATGTAATTTGCAGAAAAGTATTTTTTACTTAAATATAAAATGAAATGACAATTGTATTGATTATAAAAATCAGCAAAATTAATTTAACACATTCCATTCTAAACTTTGTTCTTTCCAATCAACTATTTTATTAACTTAAATTAAAAAAATGAAAAATCTCTTTTCATCTTTAATTGCATTGCTGATGATTTCAGTAATGTTTATCTATTCCTGTAATAAGTCCACAGAAAAACCTGTAATATCTAAAGATAGTCTCATTAAAAAAGGAGAATATCTGGTTACAGTGATGGGATGTAATGATTGCCACACTCCTAAAAAATTCGGACCTAAAGGACCTGAACTTGATATGGATAAATTATTATCAGGGCATCCCGAAAATATTCCGGTAGCAAAAGTTGATACAAGTTTAATGAAAGACTGGGTTTATTTTAATCATCTTTTAACAGTTGCAGTAGGACCTTGGGGAGTTTCTTTCTCGGCTAATTTAACTCCTGATGCAACAGGTATAGGAAGTTGGTCTGAGGAACAGTTTAAAAAAGCACTCAAAGAAGGAAAGTTTAAAGGGCTTGACGGAACAAGAACTTTATTACCACCTATGCCTTGGCAAAATTTTCACAATATATCCGATGAAGATGTCAGTGCTATGTATGCATATCTTAAGTCAATTAAACCAATAAAAAATTTAGTTCCTAATCCGATTCCTCCGGATAAAATTCCGGCAATGTAGTTTTAAAAAATTATATTATGAAAAAAATATTTGTATTCACCTGGTTTTTAATTTTTACAAATTTTGTATTAGCGCAGTCACATTCACTTGTAGGATACTGGCAAAACTGGAATGACTCTCAATGTCCTTATATTCCTATAAATCAGGTGGATACAAATTATAATGTTATTGCTGTGGCATTTGCAATTCCTCTTGCGGGCACAACATACAATATGCAATTTACTCCCGACGGAATTCCTCAGAATACTTTTATTCAGCAAATTAATTCTGTTAAAGCGACAGGTAAAAAAGTTATAATTTCAATTGGCGGTCAAAATCATCCAATAAGTTTAAACAATACTTCCGAACGTGATGTATTTGTAAATACAATGATGCAAATTATAAACACTTATAATTTTGACGGACTTGATATAGATATTGAAGGGCAGTTTAACATCACAGGAGGAACGATTGCAAATCCGGTTGATTCAAGAATTATCAATATGATAAATGCCGTGAAAACCATGATGACTCAATTCAGGAATACTCATAACAAAAAAATGTTTCTCTCAATGGCACCGGAAACAGCAAACTTAACTGGTGGAATAAGCGGGTATGGAGGAATTTGGGGTTCTTATCTTCCGTTAATATATGCACTTAAAGATTCAATTGATATAATTCAAATGCAACTTTATAACAGTGGCAGTATGTATGGAATAGACGGCAGAATTTATATTCAGGGAACGACTGATTTTATTTGTTCACAAACTGAAGCAGTTATAAGAGGATTTAATACAGCGGGCGGAATGTTTCCCGGATTGAGAGCGGATCAGGTTGCAGTAGGATTACCTGCATGTTCAAGTGCTGCGGGCGGAGGATATATAATTCCAGACAGTGTAAAAGCCGCTATAAAATATCTCAGAGGAATGGGTCCTAAACCTTCCACATATACAACTCAGGGAACTTACAATTCTTTGAGAGGAATGATGACATGGTCTGTAAATTGGGATAATATGACAACTTGTCATCCGAGATATGCGTTTGCAAATAATTATGCTTCAATATTCAATTTATCTTCAGTTTCAATAACTACTGAATCAGAAACACCGGAAAATTTTATTCTTCATCAAAATTATCCGAACCCGTTCAATCCTGAAACAAAAATTGTTTTTTCCATAAATGAAACCGGAAAAGTTAAATTAAATATTTATGATATATCGGGTAAACTAATTTCTCAACTTAGAAATGAGATACTCTCACCGGGAAGTTATTTCAATAATTTTAATGCGGGAAATTTTTCAAGCGGGGTTTACATTTATGAACTTGAGTTCAATGGTTTAAAAAAATCTAATTTTATGACATTGTTAAAATGAAAATACTGATTGTTGAAGATGAACCTGAACTTAGCAGACTGATTAAAAATTTCTTAACCGACAGCAATTTTATCTGTGAAACCGCTTTAACATTCCGGAATGCCTCTGAAAAAATTAATGACTATGATTATGATGTTGTATTACTTGATATAATGCTTCCGGACGGTAACGGAATAGATTTATTAAAAGAAATAAATCTAAAGAGTGATAAGCCGGGGATATTAATACTTTCAGCAAAAAATTCAATTGATGATAAAATTAACGGATTAGATTCCGGAGCAGATGATTACCTCCCTAAACCATTTCACTTACCCGAACTTCTTGCAAGAATAAAATCAATTTACCGGAGAAAAAAATTTAAGGGGAACAGTAAAATAATAATTGATGATATTGAAATAGATACTGAATCTAAAGAAGTATCAGTTAAAAGTAAAAATGCAGAACTTACATTAAAAGAATTTGAGTTATTACTTTTTTTTCTTGCCAATAAAAATAAAGTTATCACAAAAGATTCAATTGCTGAACATCTTTGGGGTGATGATTTAAGTTCAAATGATAATTTTGATTTTATATACCAGCACATTAAAAACCTGAGGAAAAAAATTTCAGACTTAGGGGGGAAGAATTATATTTCTACTGTTTATGGGCTGGGATATAAATTTAAAATTTGAAATTTATCCACACACTTCAGGTTTACTTCAGAATTTTTTATTAAGTTTGTGTATGAAACTTATACTTTTATTGTTTTTAGTTTTAATTATTTCGTGTTCGGAAAATAAAAATAAAATTTTTATTCCGGATTTATCAAATGCAGATAAGGTTCTGATATCATACAAAACAGGATTTGACAGTACCTCAAAAATGAATGTTGAACAAATAGAAATCACAGACAAAAACGAAATTTCAAAAATAAAATCAATAATTTCCGATACAGAATATCCAAATCTGTTTTGTGTTTACAACGGACAAATAAATTTTTATAAATCAGATTCACTTTTACAGGCATTTGTTTTTAACACTGACCCATCTCTTCGGCATATTGCATTTAACCTTAATAATAAAATTTACTCTGTTACTTTAAAC
>DOWN01000363.1:1060-2977 GCA_003519545.1 Bacteroidota bacterium | reverse complement strand
TCCGGAAATTTAATTCCAAGTCTTTCCTTGACATCCATCAACATTTCAATTCCATCTAAAATTGTAACCGGGTCAGCTCCTTTTAAACCTGCAAGATGTTTTGCAAGCAATATCATATCCAGTTTCAATCCGTGAAGATGACGTGTATTGTAAAAATCTTTGTCCCCTTCAGCATTTAGTGGTCGTGGCTTTGTAACGGGCCATGTATCTCTTGTCCGAGGTGTATTCAGATTAAAAACTGAATTTAAAGTATGAGGATTTAATAAATCTCTGTTAGTTAAATTAGGTAATCCATATTTCTCAGATAAAGTTTTATATACCGACGTATGTTCAAATTCAGTATTTACAATTGTATTCTGAGCAATGTAAGAAGAAACCAAAACTGTAGGCACTCTCAAACCTGTTCTGTTAAAAGTAAAATCATTTTCATTTTTATGTAAATACGGTGGCGTATCATAAGGCGGAACAGTCATTCTCGGAGGAACGTGATCATAACATCCGCCGTGTTCATCATAAGTGATTATAAGCAAAGTGTTCTGATAATTACTTCCGTTAGGAGAATTTGATTCTTTGATAGCAGTGTAAATATTATGAATCAACTGTTCACCTGCTAAAACATTTGATGGTCCCGGAAAATTTGTATTTTGTCTTGGACCTTCATCAGGCGGATGTTCGTCATTATGAAACCAGTGCATTCTTGGTTCAACAAAACAGAACGCCGGAAGATTTCCGTTTTTCACATCATCATAAAACTTACTCATATAATGAAACTTATCAATATAATCCCGCAATTTAAAAAAATGAAGAAGTAATGTTGCAGGTAATATATCCAATACATCAAAATAAACTCTCCAGGGAATATTTGCATCCTGCAATCTATTATACATAGTTGGTGCAAGGTTTAATGCCCATCTTGCAGAAGGAGAATTATTGACATATCCCCATGAAGAAGCCGCATTAAAAAAAGAACGGTTACAAAATGTCTGGCTCGGGACGGAACATACCCAATTATCACACACTGCGAAACCCTTTGCTAATGCACTGATAACGGGAACTGCAGTCGGAGGAAAACAAGCCATTACAATTTTGAATTCATCAACGGTCGGATATCTTCCCTGAAATAATTTATAATAATAAATATAATCATTCACAAAACCATTCATCGTAGCAGGAAAAGGCAATGGGAATGGTTCGTTATATGGAGGCAGCATATCTTTGACATGAAGAAATTTATTCGTATCAGGAATAATTGTATTAAAAAGTTGTGTATTAATATGCGGATATTCTTCTCCCGGATCAGGGTCCGGATCTGTCATTACAGTACCCGGATATACTCCAACACTATCAATGTTATATGTAGTATCCGGAATATTGACAGGATTTTTTAAATTCTTACCAGCAACACCATTAAAATATTCACCCGGTGGTAACTCTCCCGGTTGGTATAAATATCCGAGCATATTATCGAATGATCTGTTTTCAAGCATCAATACAACAATATGCTGATATTTATCAATATTGGAAATTACTTCTTCTCTTTTTAATAAAGAAGGAAAAGATGCTCCAAGTGCACCAAACGCGACGGAAGACCCCAATAGTTTTACAAAATCTCTTCTTTTCATTTACTAAAATTATTCAGAAAAATAATAATTTTACTTCACCAAAACCATTCTTTTTGTTTCGATAAAGTTTTTTGTGTTTCCATTTTTTGTTTTAACCTCCAATCGATAAAAATAAATTCCACTTGAAAGATTTGCACCATCAAAACTTATTTCAAATATTCCTGTTGTTTTTATTTCATTTACAAGTGTTGATATCTCTCTGCCTAATAAATCAAATATTTTTAATGTAACAAACCCTTCATTTGCGATTTGATAAGAGATATTCGTAATGGGATTAAAAGGATTTGGATAATTC
>DOWN01000363.1:293-966 GCA_003519545.1 Bacteroidota bacterium | reverse complement strand
TAAAAGGATTTGGATAATTCTGATTTAACCTGTATTCATTCGGGATTATTTCTCCTGATACATTATTGTCTGTGTGTATTTCTATTCCGCTGCTCATAACTAAGTCTTCAATCAAAGATTTTTGTTTTTCTTCCTCAGTTCTGCTTCCGGCTTTCATTACATTTTCTATACTCTTTTGTATTATTTTTTGATCTGTTGAATTATATATTTTCTGTTCTATCTTTTTTCTGTCGTTTAGTGATAAATCTGTTTTTGTAATTCTTTCGTTTGTGTTTTTTATTTCCTTTGTAAGTAAATTATACTCCTTCGTTACTTTTTTATCATATTTACTTAATATTTGTTGTTTCAATGGATCGTTATTTATTCTTTTCAGGAGTTTCTTCAGTTTCTTTGTCTTGTATTCTTCTTCTGTTTGTTCGTTTGATCTTTCTGCTCCTCCTTGCCCTAATAAACTTTCCAAATCTTCATAATCCCAACTTGCATTTATTCTTACTATAGGGTCAGGGTGAAAGTTTATTATAAACTCATATCCGTCCATCGCGTGATTATAATTCATTAGGTTTGCTTCACACATTAATATCACCTGATATGCTGCATCTACAAACTCATTCTGATAATTGTTACTTTCTATTTTATCTGTCAGATACAGCTTACATTCACTGTATAAATCATC
>DOWN01000363.1:0-169 GCA_003519545.1 Bacteroidota bacterium | reverse complement strand
CTTACATTCACTGTATAAATCATCTCTATATGTTTCATTTGTGCTTGTATCAAGCTGTGAGTAACAGGAATACATAGTCCATACTGCTTCTGGTAATTCATTACTGCTCTGATTATTATCAATTAAGGTCTTAAATGATACTATAGCACTTGTAAAATCTGCTTCTTCA
>DOWN01000128.1 GCA_003519545.1 Bacteroidota bacterium | reverse complement strand
TTATTAAAAATTGTTACGGTATTATTTAAATGTTTTACAAATTCTTCATAATCCTTTGTTGGTTTATCAAGTGTTATAAGTTTAAAATTATAAATAATATAATTGAAAATTTGTCTTATCGTATCAGTGAACGGATCAAGTCTGTAACTCTGGACAAATTTTATAAATGTGTATGTTGCTTCTGCAAGTCTTCCAAGTTTTGAAATATTTATTCTTCTTGATATACTCAGTATCTTTTTTAAAATATTAAACGTCTTCGAAAGTTGCCTCTGTGCTTCATATACAGGATAATCTGTTTTGATGTCATAAATTGAATTAAATACTTTTTCAAGCCCTGTAATCTCATATTTAAGAAGTTTAATCATATATTTTCTCTCGTCCATTGGTATAATTTCGTCCGTTTCGTTTTCAATTGGTTCAGTATTAATTTTACTTTCTTCGGTCTGTTTTAAGTTCCTCTCTCTTTCCTTCTCGAGTTCTTTTCGTTCTCTCTCTTCTGTTGCTTTAACTCTTTCTTTTTCTATCTTATCTGAAATAAATTCAAATTCATTTAATACCTCTTCTATTATTTCAACATTTTCATCGTTGAGAAAATTCATTATTCCATCAAGTGATTTTGAAAATGTATTTATGTCACTTTTTTCAGGATTAAAAGGAATACTTATGCTGTTTTTAAAATAATTTAATATATATGTATATATATTTGAAATTATCTCAAAATTTTTCCTGTCTGAAATGTCTTTTAATTCTGAAGTCTTATTAATTATTGAAAGTGTAATTTCATTTTTTTCTGTTCGGCTTTTCTCGTTTTCTGAATCTGTTAAATTATAAAACTCTTTTATCAAAATATCATGTCTGTCTGATAAATCATTTAAAAACGATAAATAACTTCCCGTCACCTGCTGTTCCGAAGGTTCTTCTTCGTTTAATTCTTCTTCCTTAAATTGTTCATCCGTTTCTGAAAATAAATTTTCTTCGTTTATAATTTCATTTCTGCTTTCGATATTTAACCCGTTCCCTGCTTCAATGTTAGCATCATCCCAGGTTTCTTCCGGTTCAAACTCCTCTTCGTCTTCCGGGATTTCCTCTTGTATGTCTTTTTGAAAATTATTTTCTATGATATCCGTATTATCGTTAAAACTTTCCTCTTTTTGTATATCAATATGTTCAGTAAATTCCGATAAATCTGTTGATGAGTTTAAAACTTCAGAGTGTGTCATCTCCGTAAACTCTTCTTGCTCATAAGTTATTTTTTCTTCCTGCTCATCTGTCCCGGAATTTTCTTCATCAATAATAAATTCTTCTTCCTCTTCTCTTTCAACAGGTGTGTATAACTGTTGAATTTCATCTTCGCTGAACTCTTCGGTAACTATATCTTTTTCAATATCTCCTACAGAAAACATTCCCGGGGTTATATCATCAGATACTTCCCATTCTTCAAAATTTGATTGTGTATCTGAAAGACTAAATATTTCCGTCTGATTGTTTGTTTCTTCAAACCCTTCGTCAAGGTTTGTGTTTGATGATGAATTCGGATTTTGAATTTTTAAACTGCTGATTATAATCTTTTTTAAATATTCCGTATCTCGGTCAATATTAACCGTTAAATTATTATAACTAATATCCTTATCTTCTAACTTTTTATAAACAAATATTAAATAACTGCATAACGGTATATATTTTTTAAATCCGGTTAAGAGAAAAATGTCTCTTAAAATATCGTCTGACTCTTCAAGAAATTTTATTATCTTTTCCGCTTCAGTGTTTTTAATTTCAAATCCATTAAGATATAAATCATCTCTGAGTTTTGTGAGAATAAACTTAATGTATTTAAAATTTTTGTTTAACATTATTTTATATAAATCCTTTTTACTCTTGTTGAAATATTACATAATATCTCATAAGGCAATGTATTCATTTTTTTTGCTATATGATAAGCAGGAAAATCCTTTCCGAATATCAGAACACGTTCACCTCTTTTAATATTGGAATTATTTTTTAAATTTACCATTACCCAATCCATACACACCGTTCCAACTACCGGATATTTTTTGTTTCTTATCATCACCTCTGTATTGTTTGTAAGTCCTCTGTAAAATCCGTCTCCATAGCCGACAGGAACAGATGCAATTATTTCATCTCTTTTGGTAAAATATTTTCTGCCATATGAAATACTCGTTTTTCCTGGAACCGTTTTTATCTGATTTATTTTTGATCTGAAATTCATAACAGGTTCAAGTTCCGGTAAACCTTTCGGTTTGTTTTGTTCCGGATAATATCCGTAAAGTGAAATTCCGGGTCTCACCATATTAAAAAAATCCCGCTTGTAGTTGAAAATACCTCCGGTATTCTGGAAATGTTTTAATTCAAACTTTATTCCCTCGTTTTCTAAAAACCTTACAACTTCTGTAAATAAATGAATCTGTTGTTTTGCGTATGTCTCGTTTTTAATTTCAGATGTTGCAAAGTGTGAAAATATTCCTTTTATCTTTATGTTTTTTAATTCTGAAATTTTTTTTACTGCTTGTAAAATTTCCGGAAATGTTATTCCCACTCTGTTCATTCCGGTGTCAAACTGAATATGAACTTTTGGCTTTTTGTTAAGTGTGGATGCAACTCTGTTTAATAATTCAACGGTTTTTATATCTGTGGCCGAAACTTCTATATCGTTAGATACTATTTCTGTCAAGAATTTTTTGTTTTCCGGAAGTGTTCCGAGACAAATTATATTAACTTTCCTTTTAGAATTATTATTCAGATATTTTTTAATTGAAAGTGATTCTATGTAGTCTGACGTTCCGAGATAATCAGTTCCAAATCCGGTCAGGGCTTTTGAAATTTCGTAAATTCCGTGTCCGTATGCATTCGCTTTAACGATCGAACAGATTTTTACTTCTTTGTTTTTTGATTTTGTGTTTTTTCGGGATTCTTTTTTTATTAAATTAAAATTCTTTTTCAGTGAAGATAAATTTATTTCTGCTACTGTGTCATAAAAAGAATCATCAAAGTTATATATGTGCATTTTGTAAATTACTCAATGCGAAATCTAATTTATATTTATTTTTTTTGACATTTTTAAATTTTTTTTACCTTAATTAACTTTTGTTCTATTTTATAGTTGACAAATTCTTAAAAGTTGATTAATATTATATAAGAT
>DOWN01000050.1 GCA_003519545.1 Bacteroidota bacterium | reverse complement strand
GAGGGTGTGAATTTTGAAGAATTGGAAAGAGATTTTCAAGATTTATTTGAGGCTTTGAAAGAATATAATGAAACAGGTTCAAAGTCAATATTGAAATTTATTGAAATACAAATACACAGATGCTTTTTACAACCGGAAATAATTCATTTACTTTTGATTAAGCCTACTTCACCAGAAGTGCTTCCAGAACTGAATATTAAACATTTAAAAATCGGTAACCAGATATGGATGGCTGAAAACCTGGATTTGGATAGGTTTCGCAATGGGGATTTCATACCTGAAGCCTGCTCAGACGAGGAATGGAATAAGGCTTTCGACGATAAAGAAGCTGTTTGGTGTTATTATAATTATGACGATTCCAATAGCCAGAAATTTGGTAAATTATATAATTGGTTTGCTGTCACGGACTCCAGAGGTTTGGCTCCCAAAGGTTGGAAAATACCTGCTTCTAATGATTGGGAAATATTATTGGCTGGTGGCAGAAATTCTGTTAAGGCTAACAGAGAGATCAGTGAAAAACTGAGAAGTCGGGATGGCTGGGATGTTGTTGGAAATGGATCACAAGGTTTGGATGAATTTGGTTTTGGTATGTTGCCGGCAGGGAGTAGACAAAATGGTTTTTTTTATGGAAAAAATCAAGAGAGTTTTTTTTGGAGTTCCACTCAATTACATCCACTCAGATCAGTAATTTACAATTTTCATATTTCTGGGATGTGTACCCTTAATTGGCCAAAAGAATATGGTTTTTCTGTTCGTTGTATAAAGGAGTGAAAATAAAGGATCTCATTCCATTCGATGATTTTGTGGTCAATCCTGACATGAATGTTGTAATCAGGCACATTACTTAAATGATGTATTTTAAATCCTTTTATTTTTAGTTTAATTTTTTATAATTGTTTAATAATCATGAATTAATTTATTACATTTGAACCTGGAACTTTTCATTTTATATCCTTTAAGCTGATTGACATTTTCAAAGGAAAATGAATTGTTATCCTGATTGAAGATACCATCCCATTATTAAAAATAATGTAAACCAGAGTTATTATGCAGGACAAATCGAATTATGCCAAAGGAATTTCTGAAGGACTACAGAATTACATTAATGCATTGGTTGAAGAACTGGTGCTCAAAAGAGAAAATTTTGACGATAAAAAGAAAAAATGGCTTAAAAAATACAGTGAAGCAGAAGGTTTGGATTACCTTATCCTTGAAGACAATATCACTGATTTTGTAGAACTTTTTCCACAGTATCTACAGAACAAAACTGAATCACTTAAAAAGGTCACAGAAGAAAAAGCTAAGAAATGTTATATCACGGATAAAACATTATCTGCACTTTATGCATATAAACCTGAACAGCAAACAATCACAGATGTGACAGACAAGTTTCCGGTCACACAAGTCGGGGAAATAAAAAAGGGCAGTAGGTCAGTCATTTACATTACCCTGGCATTATTGTTATTATCTCTTTTCGGTTATGGTATGTATAGTTTGATAAAATCAAATGACCAAGGTTCCACGAGCTCAATTGAAACATCTCAGGCGTCGGATTATGAGAATAAGAGTACTGAAGGGGTAGAGGAAGATCAAACCAGGCATCAGGATAATTTTCAAACCTATTCAAAAGGAAATACACCTACACGTAATGATGCAAAAGGAGAATTCAATGCATCTGATGTATCAAAATCATCCATTGGTCCTTTGGAAAAAGAAAAAGCGACAGAATCTTTTGCAGAATACATTAATCGATTATCTAAATCACCTGATAAAAGGAATATTGCGATCACCATTACTGACCGGAAAAGAAATATTGCCTCATCTTTATCGAGTTCAATAGCAGGAATTTATTCTGAGTTAGGATTTAATGCCAAAACAGGTCTCCTGAGGAGCTCATTTCTAAAGAGAGCTGAATACGCAGAATTAATGGAAGGGAATTCTGATATTATTGAAAAAATGGATCTTGGTGGTTTTACAGATCACCTTGCTTTGGGGGTGATCGATTATGTATTCCGGGATGGTACTTTGGTTGATAAAACTTATGTTTGTACAGCGAGCTTAAAAATGAGTATTATTTCCACTGAAGAAATGTCTATTGTGAAAAGTTTTACCATCTCTGAAAATGCCAATGGGGCAACCCAGGATCAGGCTATGGAAGGAGCAATAGAGAAAGTAATAAATAAATATTATAATCAATATGCACATTTCTGACCTTCTAAAATAATTGCGCTTGCCTAATTCGTAATTAATTGAAAAATAGGCTTTTGGAACACATGATTGAAAATTGAATTATTATTCCTACTTCAAAAAAATATTATGAAAAATCTTTTTTGCTTATCTTTTTTAATGCTCATCTCATTTTCTGCTTTCGCACAGAATACTTTCGACAGGTCGTTGGGTGAATTAAGTGCAGAAATCGCCGAAAAACTCCAGGCTAAAGAGAAAAAAAAGATTGTTGTATTGTATGTCACTGACATAAATAAATCCCAGACAGTTGCAGGAAAATACATGGCAGATGTCATCTCCGTGCACATTGTGAATAATGCAGGCAACTTTGAGGTATTTGACAGGGAGAATCTGTCCGGAATTGCGGAAGCCAAAAAAATGATCGCTGAAGGATATATTGATGCCAATCAGGCGAAACAGCTTGGTAAAATTCTGGCAGTGGATGCAATCATCATTGGAAATTATACGGTGTTGTCAACCACCCTAAAGTTAACCCTTAAAGCACTGGATGTCAACAATGGATTTGTAATTGCAGCAGGGATGAAAGATCTTCCCATCAATGCAGATGCGGGAGCATTGTTAGGGATCAGTGTGGGTTCTGGGTCGAGCGACCTTAATGCAAACAAGGGATTTAACAGACCAATGAATTCAAATGAAAGTTATAATAACCCTGAAACAGTCAGTAAAAATTGTGAAATCAATAATACTGGCGATTATTGTTTTACAAATGGAACAAACTTGAAACTAAAAGTTCTAGTAAATAGCAGAAGTATACAGGGTAGATTCAGTTCAAATAGAGGAGTTGATTACTCCTTGATTTTAATCCCAGGGCAAACTCAATGTTTTTATAATATGAAAGTTAATCCTTATAATTATTATTTTTTCGACATAACTAAACATGCAGAAATGTATGATTATCAATTTAGTGGACAAATAAATGTTGAACAATGCAAATCAAAAACATTCGTGATTAAATAAATAGAAGTCTTAATGATTTTATTTCCAAGCTTTAGTCTATCATTAATTTATGAATTAACAATTTCTTTTGCTGCATAAATTACTATATATAGAGAATGTTATGTTTAATATAACTCCGAAGAAAATGAAAAAAATATTATTTTCCTTATTATTGGGTCTATTTAATTTTTCTTTGATTGGTCAACCAACGTTTAAAAGTAATTTGGAGGTTATCAGCACCGATTTATGTTCAAAGATTGCTTCAAAAGGAAAGAAAAAAATTGTGGTTCTTTTTATTACAGATATCAATAAGACTCAGACGAATGCCGGAAAGTATATGGCAGATGTGGTTTCATACCACATTGTCAATGATCCGAAGCAGTTTTCTGTTTTTGACAGGGAAAATCTGTCCGGAATAGCAGAAGCAAAAAAGATGATAGCAGAGGGATATATCGATGGTAACAATGCAAAACAGTTAGGACGGATTTTGGCAGTGGAAACTATTGTTGTGGGTAATTACACTGTGCTATCCAACACCATTTCATTGACGCTCAAAGCGCTGGATGTAAATGATGGGTTTGTGATCGCTCAATCTATGAAAGATTTACCAATTGACAATGATGCGGGAGCCTTGTTAGGTATTTCGGTAGGTGGGGCTGGAGCTTCTACTGCAAACAAAGGTTTTAACCGACCGCTTAGCTCTGACGAAAGTTACAACAACCCTGAAACTGTTAACAGAGACTGTGAAATAAAGAATACAGGAGACTACTGTTTTAAAAATAATACTAAATACAATGTCCGGGTCGAAGTGTTTGATAAAGGTAGTTCAAATCAATCTTCATTAACATTAAATTCAAATCAGACACAATGTTTGTACAACCTGAAATCAAGCTCTATGGCATACAAAACCTGGATCTATAATGGAGCTAAACCCTTAGGTTATGATTTTAAGAAAGGACAGATTTTAGTTGAGAAGTGCAAATCAAAAACTTTTGTAATCCAATAGTAAATAGTGAGAATATCAATTTAGCACTTATAACATCTAGAAAAAAATGCTTATTTTAAGCTTAATAAAACATATTTATATGAAAACTTTTCTGTCAATTGTAATAATCGCATTTTTTATTTCCAGTTCTTTGTCGCAAAGCACTTTTGATAAATCTCTGAATGAAATCAGTGATGAAATGGCAATTAAACTGAGCGAGAAAAATAAAAAAAAGATTGTTGTATTGTACGTTACTGACATCAACAAATCACAGACTGTAGCAGGCAAATACATGGCAGATGTGATCTCCGTACACATTGTCAATAATCCAGGCAACTTTGAGGTATTCGACAGGGAGAATCTATCCGGAATTGTGGAAGCCAAAAAAATGATCGCAGAAGGATACATAGATGCCAATCAGGCGAAACAGCTTGGTAAAATTCTGGCAGTGGATGCAATCATAATTGGAAATTATACGGTTTTGTCTTCAACCCTTAAATTAACCATGAAGGCTTTGGATGTCAATTCTGGATTTGTAATTGCTGCAGGAATGAAAGACTTGCCTATCAATGCAGATGTCGGGGCATTGTTAGGGATAAATTCAGGGCCTGCAAGCAATGATCTAAATGCAAATAGAGGTTTTAACAACCGTCCCATGAATTCAAATGAAAGCTATAATAACCCCGAAACAGTTAATAAAAAATGTGAAACTGACAATACCGGAGATTACTGTTTTACCAATAGCACAAACTTTAAACTAAAAATTCTTGTTCATAAAAAAGCATTTAGTACTCACGCTGCCTCTTATACTCCTTCAGATTACCTATTCAACCCCCTAAATGCTTGGACACAAAAATAACTAAAAAGTTATAGATTTGTGCAAATGGGAACACACAGAAAACAATGGAGTAAGTCAGAGAAGCTTGAAGTGATAACGATGGCTAAATCTGAAGGGGTGG
>DOWN01000021.1 GCA_003519545.1 Bacteroidota bacterium | reverse complement strand
TTTCGATTAAATTAGTATAATTTTTATTGAAATTAAGAATTTATGAACTAAATTAGTTAAATTTCCTGAATTTGTATTATATCCCGTTAGACTAATATAAATTCATTGAAAAACATATCAAAAATAAGTATTTTCTACAATATTGTAAAATCCGTAAATAATGTTTGAAGATATATCATCGAAGCTTGAGACCGTACTGAAAAAAATCAAAGGTCAGGGCAAAATTACTGAAAAAAATATAGAAGAATCACTAAGAGAAATCAGACGTGTTTTGTTTGATGCTGACGTCAACTATAAAGTTGTTACTACATTTCTTGAAGATGTAAAGAAAAGATCATTAGGACAGAATGTTTTAACAAGTATTACTCCGGGACAACTTATTGTAAAAATTATTAACGATGAGTTAATTAAATTACTTGGTTCTGAGAAAGTTGATATTAAATATTCATCTGAAATACCATCAGTAATTATGATTGTAGGTTTGCAAGGTTCTGGTAAAACAACTTTTTCCGGTAAACTTGCAAAACAGATTAAAAGTAAAAGTCGTCATCCTTTGTTAGCGGCTTGCGATATATACAGACCTGCTGCGATAGAACAATTAAAAATTCTCGGTAAACAAATTGATGTTCCTGTTTATTCGGAAGATGGAAATAAGGACGCGGTTTCAATTGCTAAAAATGCAATTGAGTATGCAAAGAAAAATGCACGTGATACAGTTATAATTGATACGGCGGGACGATTAGCAATTGATGAAGAGATGATGAATGAAGTTCAAAAAACCAAAGATACTGTAAATCCTTCTGAAATTTTATTTGTTGTTGATTCGATGACCGGTCAGGATGCTGTTAATACTGCGAAGACTTTCCATGATAAACTGAATTACGACGGAATTGTTTTAACTAAACTTGATGGAGATACCAGAGGTGGTGCTGCTTTATCAATTAAAGCAGTAATTAATGTTCCTATCAAATTTGCATCAGTCGGAGAAAAACTTGAAGCGTTAGAGCCTTTTTATCCTGACAGAATGGCAGGAAGAATTCTCGGTAAAGGTGATATTGTATCATTTGTTGAGAAAGCACAGGAAGAAATTGACGTTCAGGAAGCAGCAAAACTTGAAGAGAAATTAAAAAAGAATAAATTCGATTTCGATGATTTTCTTGCACAGTTAAAACAGATAAAAAAAATGGGTTCTTTATCGTCATTAGTTTCTATGTTGCCCGGAGTTGGAAATGCATTAAAAGGGAAAGATATTGATGAAAAAGTTTTAACAAGAATTGAAGCGGTAATATTATCAATGACAAGAGAAGAAAGAGAAAACCCAAAAGTGTTAAATGGTTCAAGAAGAAGAAGAATAGCAAATGGAAGCGGAAATCCTATTCAGGAAGTGAACAGAATAATAAAACAGTTTGAGGATATGCAAAAAATGATGAAGAATTTCAATAAAGGTAAAATGTTCAATATGATGAAAAAAATGAACATACCTGCAAATTTTAAATTTAATTAAACAGATAAAATAAATATAAAAGGAAAAACTAATTGGTAAAACTAAGATTAAAAAGAATGGGTAAAAAACATAAACCCATTTATAAAATAGTAGCCGCTGATTCAAGATCACCAAGAGATGGTAAATTCATAGAGGCAGTAGGACATTATAATCCTAATCCCGATCCGATGGAAGTAAAAGTAGATACTGAAAGAGTGATGCATTGGTTGAAGACAGGAGCAATTCCGACAACTACGGTTAGAAGTTTATTCAGAAGCGAAGGAATACTTTTAAGATGGAACCTTGAAAAAAGGGGAAAAACAACACAAGAAATTGAAGAGGCTTTAAATAATTTCAACTCAGGTAAAACTGCAAAACTCGAAAGAGCAAAAGCAAGAAAACAGAGAAGAAAAGAGAATAAAGCCAAACGGGATGCTGAAGCAAAGCAATCTGCTTAATTTTAGGTAAGATTTGCACATCAACATTCTGTTAACGTAGTTTTATAAAGATTTTATTCTTAAACTATTTAACAGGAGCAAAAACTATGAAAGAATTCATAGAATTTATTGCAAAACATCTTGTAGATAATCCTGAGGCAGTAAATGTTGAGGAGATGTCAACAGAAGATGCATTAAAATTCCGTTTAACTGTTGCCGACAATGAAACGGGAAAAGTTATTGGAAAAGAAGGTAAAACCGCAAAAGCAATCAGAACACTTTTAACTGCTATTGCAGCTAAAAATGGAAAGAAAGCATTATTGGAAATACCGGATAAAAACAGGAAAGAATAAAATAGTATAGACCCTTTATACGAAAATTTTATTACGGTCGGTAAAATTGGAAAACCTTTTGGAGTTAAAGGATATTTCAATGTTATACCTTATACAGATTTCCCTGAAAGATTTCTGAATGTTAAATCCTTATATCTTTACAATGAAAATAAAAAAATTTTCATAAAGAATAAGGATTTTTTTATTTATAATATTGAAGATGTAATTGTTAATTCTGAAAAAATCAGAATGAAGTTTTC
>DOWN01000030.1:521-4173 GCA_003519545.1 Bacteroidota bacterium | reverse complement strand
ATCAATACTTCGCAGAAAAATCACTCTTCATTAAAAAGCCAAAATTACTAAGTGAAATAGTTTTGTAATTAATTTGTCTGTATAAAGATATGAATATTAAAAAAATTTTAATATTATTTTTTCTATTATCAAAAAACATTCTTTATTCTCAATGGATAATACAGCCTACGGGTGTATCAAGTTACCTTAGAGATATTGACTTTATAAATAGCCAGACCGGTTGGGTGTGTGGTGATGGGGGAACTATATTAAAAACTACAAATGGAGGAAAGAACTGGATTTCGCAGGTTACAGGAGTTACTGATAAGCCTCTATTTAGTATTCATCCTGTTGATTCAAATGTTGTCTATTGTGTAGGTTGGTTTGAGACAATTTTAAAAACCACAAATGGAGGAAACAACTGGACAATTATTGAAAATGCCCCATTTGGGGAAGGAAGTAGTTATGAAAGTTGTTTTTTTATTGATGAAAATACAGGATGGATAGGCAGTACTCATAACTTTCTCGCTAAGGTAAGGAAAACAACTGATGGTGGGAAAAGTTTTGAAAATATTATTCTCAATTCTATTTTGCGAGACATTTATTTTATAAATGAATTAAATGGAATAGGTGTTGGAGAAGTTGCTTTCATCAGTAAAACTTCAAACGGAGGGGAAAACTGGTCTTCTTATTCGATTGCAGGAACCGGTAATCTTTACAGATTATCTATATTAAACGATGGAATGACAGGGTTTGTTGTATCAAGCAGAGATATTTTATATAAAACTACTGATTTTGGCATTAGTTGGGATAGTGTAGGATTTATTCCAAATGTAATTTCACAACTATATAGTTCAAGCTTTTCTTCAGACAGTTTAGGTTGGGCGGGAAGTATTTCAGGTGTGGGAATAGCTCAACTTTTTAAGACTACGAATGGTGGAAGAAACTGGACTTATCAAAACCAATCGAATACTCGTTCATATAATGATATTTTTGCATTAAATGATTCTTTAGTATGGACATGCGGAGGTTTTGGGACAATATTTCATACCAATACAGGAGGAGATACTATTGTCAATATATCACAAATTTCCGCAACAGTTCCTGAAAACTTTCAACTCAATCAGAACTATCCAAACCCTTTTAATAGTGAAACAAAAATTTCATTTAGAATAAATAAAAAAGATATTTATAAACTTGAGATTTATGACAATCTTGGAAGATTGATTCAAAAATCATTTGAAGAAATAATTAATCCCGGAGAATACAACTATATTTTAAATATTAATGACTTAGGAACAGGAATCTATTTTTATACTTTATCCTCAACTAATAACTTACAAACAAAAAAAATGGTAATAATAAAATAGCCGAAATTAAAAAAAGTGACTGTGACCCCGGCAAGTCTTTAATAAATTGCAAAACAATTTAACAGTCAGTTTTATTAAATTAAAAAAATACCATTATGAAAACAATTATTAAATTTCTTTTTATTGTTTTAGTTTCATTTTCTTTTTTAAATCCTTCAATAATTTTAAGTCAGGAGCATGAGTGTGGAACTCCTGAGTCTACTGAGATGCTTAGTGTCGGAACAATCGGAGGACTATATAAACCACATAGAACCGACATTTCAGATGGGTTTCCTGCACCAGATGAAGCCACATTTAACATTTTAATCGTATTTTGTCAATTTCCGGATGAAACAAGAGATTTAGGTGAATGGCCGATTGGTCAGCCACCTGTTTATATGAATAATTTATTAGCAGAAGAAAAAAATCCAATCGGTAACTTCTGGGACAGATATAATTACGAAACACAATTCCTTTCCGATTATTATCAGGAGATTAGCAGAGGATTATTTCATGTAACCGGTGTTACAAAAAATTATATTTATGATAAACCCAGAAGTCACTATAATAATAATTCTACATTAATGAATGATGAGATATATGAAAAACTACAGGAAGATTTTTCATTTAATTTCAGTGCATTTGATAAGTGGAAAAAAATATCAGAAGGGAATTATAAGTACGAAAGAGATGGTAATGTAGATATGCTTATTATTGTAAGAAGGGATATGTTAGGGGATGCAGGGTTTGCCGGTTTAGATGGAACAAGCAGACTTGTTGATCCTGTAAACAACATTTGGATTAGAACAGGATTTAGTTCAATTGGATCCGGAGCAGTTGTTCAGGGTAATGGATCGGGACTATTAGAGTTTAACAGGTTCTTTGGGATTCTGATTCATGAAGTAGGACATTTTTTATGGGGAAATCATACTCCTACAGGTGTAATGACTTCGAGAGGTGGAATAAGTATTAATGATTTATTTGCGAGTCCATTTGAGAAAATTCAATTAGGATATTTGGCTCCCACGATTGTAAACTATTCAAATATAAATTATACTATTGGAGATATTTCAAACAGAAATTCTACTAATCAAATATTAAAAGTACCGATCTCATCTGAAGAGTATTTCATAGTCACTAACAGAAGAAAAATTTCGAAATTTGATATAGCAATGCTCGGGGATACTACAAGATTAGATATAAGAAGAAATACTGGTGAAATCGGCAAAGGAGTATATATTTACCACGGAAAAGACGGAACAAATTATCCCGGAAATCAGGATATAGAATGTGCTGATGGATTATGGAACTGGGATTTTGGACAATCAACTGCACCTGATTGGGATGTAGCATTGTATCCTAATTTAATCAGACAGACAATATCGGTAACTATAAATAATGATATTAATCCTCGTTATGATGCTTATGGAAATTATTTAAACCATGCAGATGATCAATCAGCGAGGAAAATTCAATCCGGTACTTGGGGTCCTTGGTTCAGCTGGGGTAAAAGACACACCCAGATAGGAGAAATGGGAACTGATAAAATTTATACCAATTATTATGATTGGTGGACTTCAAGGGCTTTGTATGGTGATAGATGGGATGCATGGAATCTCGGGTATAATGAAATTTTCAGTCCATACTCAAATCCGAATACGAAGAACTGGAATAATGGGAATACCGGAATATTTATTCAATATACCGGATTAAATGGGAATGATGCAAGTTTTAAAATTTATAAAACCGGGGAAGGCGGATATACAGAAGAACAAATTTTACAACTTACTCCACCTTCTAAACCACAGATTTTGGAAATAGAATCTCACTGGAATGGAAGAACATGTAATCCAAAAATTGTCTGGAGACAAAATTCAGAACCGGACATGATTAACTCAGACCAAAATCCTGAAATAATATGGAAACGATATAAAGTTTATAAATCAGGAAATCTTAACGGTATGGATAGCTTACCTACAGACCAACAATTTTTTCCCGAGCAAAAATATCAACTTGTTGCAACTATAGATGTAAACCCTAATACAACGGATGCTTTTTGGATTGATCCAAATGTGAATTTATACGATTGCAGTCAAACTGGTGAAGTACCCGGAACACCATATCCGGTGAGATATAGAGTGCAAGCAGTTGATAAATATAGTACATCTTCTGTTTTATCTGATTTCAGAAGTGCGGTCGGTGTAAAAAATGGAAGTGGAGAACCTATTGGAGACCCTGAAGAGAATCCGATATTAAATACCGGAACGAATCAAACTGTAATTCCGGATAAATATATTCTTAAACAAAATTATCCTAATCCGTTT